>WFOZ01000379.1 GCA_015487825.1 Planctomycetaceae bacterium | reverse complement strand
CTTCGAGTCTTGCCATGTAACTTCCCGTTAATGCGGCTCTCGCTTTAGCTCCCAGAACAAGATACTGCACCGCACGCGGACCGGCTCCCCAGGAAACGAGCGGTTTGAGCCAGTCGGGAGATTCTTCGGTATTCGGACGAGTGCGGCGGACCAGATCGACCGCGAATTCATAAATGTGTTGCGGGACGGGAACGCGGCGGACCAATTCCTGAAAACGGTTCACCATTTCCGCATTGAGAATATGCTCCAACTCGGGAAGGACTGCCCCTGTTGTTGTGCGGGCGATTTCGATTTCTTCATTTCGGGACGGGTAATCGACCGAAATCAGAAACATGAAACGATCAAGTTGAGCTTCGGGAAGTGGATACGTTCCTTCCTGTTCGACCGGGTTTTGTGTCGCGAGCACGAAAAACGGAGGAGCGAGTTCGTAAGGACGACCAACTACGGTTACACGATGTTCCTGCATCGCTTCGAGCATCGCAGCTTGTGTTTTTGAAGGGGCACGGTTGATTTCGTCCGCTAAAACGATGTTCGCAAAAACCGGACCTTTGACAAATTCAAACTCACGGCGACCTTCTGCGGTTTCCTGTAGAATATCGGTTCCGGTAATATCCATCGGCATTAAATCGGGCGTGAACTGGATGCGACTGAATTCGAGCGACATCGTTTCTGCTAAGCGACTCACCAGCAGCGTTTTAGCTAACCCTGGCACTCCCATCAACAAACTATGGCCACGAGCAAACAGACAAATGCAAATTTGCTCCACCACCCGATCCTGCCCAACAATCACCTTGGCCAGTTCCGTTTTTAGTTTCTGGTAAATCTCACGAAGTTCATCAATCGCTGCCACATCGTCAGCGTGCATATCGTGGGTCGTTTGTGTCGTCGCAGGCATTGCTGGTTCCTGTTGATACTCGATAAATGTGAAGGGCCTCTATCGGTTCCCGATACTACAACAACGGATCACCCGATACTATGGTTCATCTATTTTTCTGATAAAGATTTGCAGAAGAATAAACAGAATAAAAAAGATAGGAAGCATCTATTTTCGCTTGACAAGCTCATGACCAATTGTCACAGGTGGAACTCACCATAACGTGTTTTGATGGCGAGAAAGCCATGTTTGGTCTGAAATTGATTTTTCAACTCGGCAAGTGCTTTCAACTGCGTTATATTCAGAATTTCCTCAAACTTTTTTTGATCAATCGAATGAAGCGCGGTTCCGATTAGAGTTAAATGGTAGTGACGACCTCGATAACGCTTAAGATCCTTGAAATCTGAATTCTGATAAAGCTGTATGATTTTCTCCCTTTGTCCTGAAGATAACCAGACTTCCTGATCAATAACTGCTGCCACATATTTTATTAATTCTTCATGAGATCGGGCATGTCGCGCTTTCCATGAAGAGGCGGGGACCACTTTCTTCAGGGCGAGATTCCAGATTGAATGATACATCTGGTAGTATCTTGTTGTATCGAGCGCATAAATTTCTAAGCTGACATCCTGCCCAGGGTTTTTCGAGTAGTATTCTTCCCACCTCTTTAATTCCTGCATTGCGTTTTTCTTCCATTGTGCTACATCTCTTGTAACAATCCCTTTGGCTGCAATTTGAAGGTAGCGTTCGCCTTCCGGGCTGATATGAAGATCAGACACCAGATGAGCAACTCGTGCATTCAGCATACGCTGATAAAGTCTCTTCTGTGTTTCGACCGCTTCTTCTACAACCTGTACCCAGACCGAATAACTGTCTGTTGACTGAATGATGGTATCTTTGGGTAGAGGGCCTCTTATCAGCTTTTCTCTCCCTGCTTTTTTGAACGGAAGAGATTGATGTGACAGTAAATCGACAATAGACCTCTCATACACATAAGAGGAACGCGGCGTGTAAGAGAATGTGGCATTTTTCAATAAGGGATATTGCGATGGAAACAGCTCTCTGACTTGCTGCTTTTCTTCCTCAGATAAAAAAAGTCGTTGGTTGGCGATTCCAATAACACGTTCTACAAATACGTTGTGAAGCTCCTGCTCTCGTTTCACTTTAGCAGCCTGCCATTTTCCCCGCTGTACCTGATTCAATATCTTAGAAATTTCGTTTTCAATGCCTGTACGAAAAACCTTCTGCGCCGAACCATGCTCTTCCACAAAGTTGAGAGGCGAATAGTCATATAG
>WFOZ01000378.1 GCA_015487825.1 Planctomycetaceae bacterium | reverse complement strand
CAGTAAAGATTACGAAAAAACAACCGAGTCAAGCGAAGCGTTGACTTACATTGCAATGATTGCATTAATGTCAAAGCGGCTCGCCATCATGAAGAATTGATTTTTAAAACACCTTCTTAGGTGGATGCCACTGAAAATTCGATATCCTCCACAAAAATGGCTGAAGTATTTTGCACAGTTCGCTACTGAAAATGAGACACTCATAATAAGGGGCTGGTTCGATAATTATTGGGAATTCAGTTGTTTCACGTGAAACGCTGTGTGGAGAATGGTGGACAATTATCTGAAACGAAATGTAATTGTGGACCGCAGGCGTTCAATTAATGGATAATCTCTAAGAAAAACTTTGTTCCTGTCGTTTTCTGACCTATGCTTTGGGTGTGCAGAGAGCTTCTCATCTTGATCTCTGCATCGATACGAAAAAAACGGTTATGCGGGCCGATATGAAATTCAGTGTGGCAAGAAGAGCTTTGAGCTTTGAGGGGATCTTGCCACACTGTTTTCTGCTGCGCATTTACTCGCTGAGAATAAAATTCATGCGAGCCGGGAGCGTTAACCCCCTGCCCACTTTGCTTTTCCAGTCCCGATCCCCAATAATGATCCGATATTTACCCGGAAGTGAACCTTCCGGCCAGCTAACATATATATTGTGCGGATCGATCTAATGAAATTAGGCATCTTTGGCGGGACATTCGATCCTGTTCACTACGGGCATTTAATCCTGGCGGAAACCGCTCGTGAGTCTTGCCGGTTGGACGAAGTCCGTTTTCTGCCTGCTTATTCACCGCCGCATAAACAGGACCGGGTAATCACAACTGGAAAACAACGAGTCGAAATGCTTGAGCTCGCTACCGCGGGATTTCCTGAATTTGTCGTTGATCAACGCGAGTTAAATCGGGAGGGGACCAGCTACACGGTTGAGACACTGACTGAAATGGCAGAGCAGTTTCCCGATGCCGAATTGCATTTTTTGATGGGGGCCGATTCTTTGATCGATCTGCCAAACTGGTTGGAGCCGCAACGAATCGCAGAGCTTGCCAGAATCATTGCCGTCAATCGCGACAGCAGCTCCAGTGCAGAGTTGCATGAAGTAGTGAACAATCTACCCGATTCAATTAGGTCAGCGGTAACGATTCTGGAAATGCCTCAAATTTCAATATCTGCCAGCGATTTACGTTTTCGAATTTCCGAAAATCGCTCCATTCGTTTCCTTACACCTCGGCCCGTAGAACGGTATATTCTGGAACATGGACTCTACCGGAGATCGTAATTAATAGTGGCGCCCCTTTTTATTTCAATCGATTTAGTGCGTTGCAACGCACTCTACACATCCGAAATATTTCTTGTTAATTGAATATGAATCTCACATGAAAAAAACTGCTTTGCTGACATTGCTGATCTGTACGTTTTCCACCGGAAAACTCCCAGCACATCCTGGTCATGGGAATCCGCATGTGGCTGATTCTTCTCTGCACTATCTTTTGGAACCGTACCATTCTGTGCCGGTATTTGCAGGGGGTATTCTGGTTACAGCGGCAATTTATTTTTGGCGAGTTTCGCGGTCACAAAAGCGATAAGGCCGACACATCAACGGCTTCTTACGCCTTTGTTTAGGCGAGAAATCGCGAAATCCGTCTCGGCAGGATAGATGTTTGGTTCATCGGATGGTACAAACGATGGTTGTATCGCGGTGAAGTTTCGAGGTTATTTTATTGCAATAGAGGAGAGTGTTTGATGGGGATGGCAATTACGGGTTTGTTTGCACGGCAGATTTTGGACAGCCGGGGGAATCCAACGGTTGAGGTTGATGTCGAACTGGAAGATGGCACAATCGGACGGGCAGCTGTTCCCAGCGGTGCGAGTACCGGAACTCACGAAGCATGCGAACTTCGAGATGGCGATAAATCTGTCTATCTCGGCAAGTCCGTTTTGAATGCGGTTCAAAACGTGAACGGCGAAATTGCAGATCTTCTGTACGACATGGACGTGACCGATCAGGTTGCGATTGATCAAGCGATGATTGCCTGCGACGGCACCGAAAACAAATCTCGTCTTGGGGCGAACGCGATTCTTGCCTGCTCGATGGCGGCTGCCCACGCGGCTGCCCGCTCTTGCGATCTCCCTTTGTTTCGCTACCTGGGCGGTCCAACTGCAACATGTTTGCCGGCTCCGATGATGAACATTATCAATGGGGGCGAACATGCCAACAACGGGATCAGCATTCAAGAATTCATGATTATGCCTCTCGGATTCAGCAGCTTTCGAGATGCTCTACGATGCGGTGCGGAAACTTTCCACGCGTTAAAGAAAGTTCTCGCTGATAAAGGAATGAGTACCGCAGTCGGCGACGAAGGGGGATTCGCTCCTGACTTGCCGAACTCGCAGGAAGCAATCGAAGTCATTCTCACAGCCATTGAAAAAGCAGGCTACCAGCCGGGCGAGCAAGTGAAAATTGCTCTCGATTGTGCGGCGAGTGAATTTTACGATGCCGAGAAAAAAGTCTACACAATGGAAGGCTCCACGTACGACTCTTCCGCCTATTCAGAATTGCTCGCCAGTTGGGCAGATAAATATCCGATCTGCTCAATCGAAGATGGCCTCGACGAAGATGACTGGGACGGTTGGAAACAATTGACCGACGCAGTCGATGGAAAATGTCAGCTCGTCGGCGACGATCTGTTTGTGACCAACTGCAAACGATTGCAAAACGGGATCGATCAGGGTATCGCCAACAGTATTCTGATTAAGGTGAATCAGATCGGTACATTGACCGAAACAGTCGAAGCGGTCAACCTGGCTTATCGCAATAAATACACCGCGGTGATGAGCCATCGTTCTGGTGAAACTGAAGACACGACGATTGCTGACTTGGCTGTTGCACTGGGGACTGGTCAAATTAAAACCGGGTCTGCCAGCCGAACCGATCGTATTTGCAAATACAATCAGTTGCTGCGTATCGAAGAAATTCTGGGAGACACCGCCACCTACGGCGGTACGATTTCGTAGTATTGTAGGGTCTGCTGTGCAGACCAAAATACAAACTTGATTTTCAATATCACTCGATGGTCCGCACAGCGGACCCTACGTGAGTTTTCCATGCTTGCCAAACGAATTATTCCTTGCCTTGATGTTCACGATGGGCGCGTCGTGAAGGGTGTCAACTTTCTGAATTTGCGTGATGCGGGCGACCCGGTCGAAATTGCATCGCGGTATGAAAGAGAAGGAGCGGACGAACTCGTCTTTCTGGATATCACCGCATCGCATGAAAAAAGAGAGATCATTCTCGATGTCGTGAAGCGAACTTCGGAAGTAATCTTCATGCCGCTGACCGTGGGCGGAGGTATTCGTACGGTGGATGATATTCGCACGTTGTTGGAATCGGGCTGCGATAAAGTGTCGATCAATACAGCCGCGGTGAAGGATCCGGAATTCGTCAAGCAAGCCGCGCTACGATTTGGCAGCCAGTGCATTGTGGTCAACATCGATCCGAAACGAATCCAGAAAGAGGGCAAAGAATTCTGGGACGTCCACATCAACGGCGGCAGAATTCCAACCGGGCTGCAAGTTGTTGAGTGGGCGAAACGAATTGAAGAACTTGGTGCCGGTGAAATCGTCCTGACTTCAATGGACGCCGACGGCACGAAAGATGGGTTCGATATCGAAATCACTTCCGCAGTCGCAGAAGCAGTCGGCATCCCCGTTGTCGCCAGCGGCGGTTGCGGTTCTCCCGAGCATATGTATGAAGCCGTCACCGCAGGCAAAGCCGATGCTGCGCTCGCCGCCAGCATCTTCCACTACGGCGAATACACCATCAACGAAACCAAACAACACTTGGCAGAAAAAGGCGTCACCGTACGGCTTGTCGAGCAAGTATAATCGACGTGGGAATTGTTACCTGCGACCCTCCGATTTTACTGAATGAATGATACAGAGTGAACTCATGAAATTGTTGAGTGGTAGAGGTGAGGGGAAAATGACAATACTGGAATGGATTTTTTCATCTGTTGCAGGTTATATTCTATTAATACTTCTAATGATATTTGTGGGGGGACTGGTTCATCAGTCAAGGGAGTCGGCGAGGCGGCAAAGAGTAAAAAACAACATGATGCAACTTGGCCTGGCATTAGAGGCTTACCACAAAAGTCACCCGGAATCATTACCGGCATCCGAAAGCCCTGTTGATTCAATAAACGAAAAGTAAGCGGGGTAGCCCGTCCGCTTTTAGCGGTCGGGTTGCGTAGCAACAAGATGAATATACCATGTGGGTTCCAATCTGATTGGAAACACAAATGAAACGGGACGCACATGGCGCAAGCATCTTGTGCCTGACGGCCCCCAGCCACTAAAGTGGCTGGGCCACCCGCCAACTATGATACACAGTATTTGGTCATTGGCTGGCTCAATCTCTTCGAATGTTCCTAAAATGAACTTGTCCTTTGTTGATAAATCTCTGCTTCTGGCTACATTCTTTCGTGGCAATACGCAAAACCAGGATCGTTGGACATCGTGTTCGGATCAGGTGGTCACGCTATCGTTGTTCTATACTGGTGACCTCTCTGCTGAAGAATGCCGATTGAGATTCGTGGATCGAGGTTATGTTGGGGGGCTCTATAATGACGCGGGAGAATTGAGATTAGAAATTGAATCGCGATACCTGCAATTAATAAATTTCCTTGCCAGTCAACCGCGATTGATTGAAGGAGGCGGCGATTTGGAGTCGCCAGCAGATCCGACATTTACAGCCTGTCGGCTAACTAATGAGGGGCTACAGTACATACCCAACCTGTTAACCTTGTTTCCTCAAAAACCGAACTTCCCAAGCTGGCCCGACAAACGGACACCAAACGATCTGCTATAATAGAAACTAAGGCAGTGTGCCAGGTTGCGTTCAATAATGCGAAACCGGCTCGCCTTTGTCCTCTCAACACGGTTCGAAACCAACCTCTCGCAGTTGCTGTCTGATGGTCTTCTCTTTCAATAGTCGCAAAAACTCCTGCACGGCCGGGCGGTTCAGACGCTCCTTTGGGATGAAGAAATCGTACTGTTCCTGTTTCAATGGAATGCATCGCAATCTGTAATCGCGGGCAACGGTATCAATCGCAATTCCCCAGTCGGCTCGATTTTGTTTGATCGCTGCACAAACCGCCTGATGAGTTTTCGGCTGATTCGTATAACCGACTGGCTGATCTCCCTGCAACAATTGATCGATCAACATTCGCGTACCGCTGCCGGTATTGCGATTCACCATCACCGCGTTTTTTGCCATTCGTATTTGCTTCAGTAACCCGGCCTGGTCAATCGATCCTTGCGGAAACTGAAAGCGATCATCATCCGGGCGGCACACGAACGATTGCATTCGCAAATACCCCGACACCAATTTAATGCCCTCTTCAAGCAGGTGTTCGTTGTATCGATTTGTTTGCGAATCGAGCAGGTGAGACGGGGCGATATCACACTCTCCCCGTTTGGCGGCTCGCACCCCGGCTTCGCTGCCGACATGAAATGCTTTTGTTGAATACCCGCGTTCCTGTAATGCCCCCAGCAGAATATCCAATCCTCGGCAATGTGATCCGATGACGGTTAAATCCGCAGGTTTCAGTTCCGGGCTGATCAACGTCACTTCACAAACAGCACCGGCTTCGAGCATTTCGGTGTGCTGATCGATCTTGATAAAACCATCCGCGCTGCTGAAGGTAGTCACCGAGCCGGACCCTTTGCCGAGCGGATACGCGACCAACGAATCATTTGCCTCGATTAAATTGACCAGCAGAAACTCCGTTCGCCCGCGGGATGAATTCAGCTTCCAGGCGAGTTTAGCAGGGATTGTTTTTCGCTCCGCTTCCGGATGTCCACCGAAGGCTCGAACAATCGGAGCTACGAATTCGTGAAAAGTGAAGACCGCGGAAGTTGGAAATCCCGGAAGAACCACAACCGGCTTTTTGTTCGTTACCGCCAGGCAGACCGGCTTGCCCGGCTTGAGCGTGACACCATGCACCAGGATGCCGGGGTTGTTCAATTCGCTCACCGCATGATACGAAAGATCGCCCTCCCCTTTGGAAGTTCCCCCCGAGAGGATCACGATATCGCAATTCTCAATCGCATCGGCGAGCACGCTACGCAACTGATCGCGGTCATCTTTAATGGGGAGATATAATTTAGATGTCCCACCCAGTTCCCGAACGGCT
>WFOZ01000377.1 GCA_015487825.1 Planctomycetaceae bacterium | reverse complement strand
GGAAATCCCTTTGAATAGTTTTCGATTCGATCTTGGATTGTAAGGGGTCCAGTGGGATTTTTTGTTGGGGTCTGCTTCGATGATGGCTGCGTATTCATTCACTTTGGCATCGAGATTATCGAGATGATGCAGCGCGATCGCTTCGGGGGTCATCGGGAGTTTGGGACTTCCGAATTCGTAGCTGCCGTGATGCGAGGCGATCATGTGCTTTAATCGAAGCACCGTTTCTTCATCGATCTGGTCGCCCTGCTGCGTTAGTTGCTGAATCTTTTCGTTGAGCATTTCAATACCGATAATTAAGTGTCCAATCAACTGGCCTTCATCGGTGTAAACGAAAGTGCTTTCGTAGCCAAGTTCGCGGACCTTGCCCAGGTCGTGCAGGAATATGCCTGCGGTTAATAAATCGGGATTGATCGAGGGATACAAATCGACGATCCGTGAAGCTGCTTCAAGTAAGTTAACGATATGCTCAATCAGTCCACCCAGATACGCATGATGCGCCTTGATGCCAGCCGGGGCGGTTCGCAAGTTTTCCATCAGCGTTTCATCTGCAAGATAAATTTGCATCAATTGACGAAGGGACGGGTCTGAAATGCCTTGCAGAAAACCTTGCAATTTTTCAAAGAGCTTTTCGACATCCTGATTTGTTCCTGCCTGAAAATCTTCCGGATCGAGATCGCTGGAATCGACTGTATCGATGCGTGTCATAATCAACTGCATGTTGCCGTTATAAAGTTGGGCCTTTCCCTTCACCTTCACATAATCGCCTGTGTCGATATGAGAAAGTAGTTCTTCATTCACATTCCAAAGCAGCCCGTGTAGCGAACCGGTTTTGTCTCGCAAATCGGCCAGCAGGTAACCGTCGCCGTTGCGGTTGGCTCGAATTTGTTTGTCGGCCAGAACAAAAATTTCTTCGACAGGTTCCCCATCGGAAATCTCATTGATAAATTGACGAGCCATTATTGCGTTATCTTTCACTCTGTATTCTAAAATCCATTTTGAAGGTTCGATCTGGCAGAATCACAAAATTCACGGAACTGTTCAAGGCTTACGCGTACAACGATTCTGTTTTCGGGGTAGAATCACAAGATTTATTTCAAAGTGACTGTTAAGATGTTACGGTAACAGTTCATTTTCCAAGTGATCTGCATCACAGATAGAAAAAAGTAGCTTACTGCAACATCAAAGGGAATTCAGATGAGTGGAATTGTTGGTCATACGATGTATGCGGTTCTGGCGGCAAAAGCGGCACATAAACGGCAATTGCCGGTTGCGCCGATTCTTTATCGGCATCAGTCCAGTTATTTGGCCGGGGCGTATCTGGGATGCGATGTGCCGACGATGCCGGCTGCGACCTGTGTTGACACCGGAGAAGATGTCGGTTACGGAGCGATGAAACTTGAAAAAAGCCCGATCACCGGAGGCAAAGTCAAACCGTGGAAACTGAAGCATGGCGGCTGGGAATATTCGCCGAAAGAAATTGGAACGCTTCTTTATGGCAGATCCCATCTTGTTTTCGGCTGGAACAATAACCAGACCGAACACACCCTGCCCTGGGATCATCTGGCGGATTATGCAGCCGATGTGATTGGCGATGCGATGGAATTGTTCGGGCCGGGTGATCGCAAAATTGCTTATTGCTTCGGCTGGCTGGCTCATGTGATTGGAGACAGCATGATCAAATCGGTCCATCCGGGGATTGATCTTTATTTGCTCAAAGGGAAATACAATGCACAAAATCGTCCGATTCAGGATCTGGTGACATTTCACGAAATCGGAAAAAAAGAACTGCAACTCAACTGGGCCAATTTACTTTATGATCTGGTTGACACACCCGTTGAACCGATTCAAACCCATTACATGCGGGTTGCTGAACCGCGCGGGCAACTTGCACAGAATTATCCGAACGCCTGGGATCCCGATCTGGAAAAACTGACGCTGGCGGTGATGGAAGAAAATCGCAGGTATCAAAGAATTCGTAATGCCAGGTTATTGAAGCAACTGGAATTGAAACGTGAAAAAGGCCGCTGGGTTTGTGAT
>WFOZ01000376.1 GCA_015487825.1 Planctomycetaceae bacterium | reverse complement strand
TGTTGGTAAAGCGTTTGTAATTCCCCTTCCGTTTTTTTGAGCGAAAGCACGGCAAGTTGGTCATTGAAGCCCGTCTTGGATAAGCTGGAATTACTTTGCCAGTTGCGAGGCAACCCAAGCTTGGGCGAATTTGCAGTTCGCTTGACCAGCAGTAACTTCTCAAAATTTAACAGCGGAGTATCCAGCAAAGCCTCACGTTGGAGAGCCATCAGTTGCTGTTTCAAGGAACCATTCAAGCTGCCTTCAAGTTGTTTCGCTTCCCCTTCCAGTGCTTCGAGCCGCTTCATGTATTCGCCTCCACGAGGATACTGAGCACCAAACGATTCCATTAAATCGACAATCGCAAGACGTAACGCAACCGTATCGATCTTCTCGGGAATGTATCGATTGAAAACGGGCATCGGCGGCAAACTTTCCAGAGTGCGCGCATCGGGACGGCACAACTGATACCCCTTGGGAAACGGAGCAGACGATTTGAATCGCAAGCTGACCACGTGAGGAAGCGGTCCGTTGCGAAGCAGCTTCACAGTGTGCTTTCCTTTGGTGATGCTCAGCGTGGCTGTTTCTTCCCACTTCGCCTTGCTCGTATTCCAACTCCCCGTTGCAGATCGGCACGCCCTGCCCATATCCTTGCCATCAAGCCATAACTGCACGGGACGTACAGATTCAGCGGCATAGCGGATGCTCAAAACATATTTAGCCGTCACGGGAAAATCGATATCGTATTCGACCTCGGTCGGGATTTTCCCACCAAAACCGATCATCGGCTCCGCATCTGCCCAGCCTGTGGTAAATACTCTTGCGTTACCTCGATCAAAAGCAAAAGCCGGAATCAGAAACGAATCAGCAGACTGCGTTTGTAACGGAACTTCTTCCTGAGGCGATTGCGCCCAGGCGGAAATAACCGGAAACAACCAACTCAAGACAAACAGGAAGAATAGATTAAGCAACAGGTGCGAAGAGTCTGGCCGCGTATTGTATGTTGCTGCACTCAGTTTGATTCGCGCGGATGGATCCATCAATGAAGGCTCCTCGACACGGTTGTTGACGGGACAATAGAGTCGCTAACGCTTACGCGCCAGCCCCCTTTTCGCCACCGGCCTGGCGGTTGCCATAACCACAAGAAACGACTGCCGGGACCTAGCTCATTCAACAACGGTAACTACTCAGCAATGTTCGGTTATTGCAGAAATTAAGGTTGTTTGTAGAGTCCGCTATTGTGGACCACCACAGAAACAGGAGGATCCACCTCCCATCGCGGTCCGCAATAGCGGACCCTACGCCTAGGACCTGGCTCATTCAACAACGATGTATAATTTTTCGGTATGTTGTGAGGCGAAAACCGGCGATTCAGGGGCACCGACTTTCGATTTGTGGGGATAATACGCGGGGTTTGTACGCCGAAAACCTCCACTTTGAGGAATGCGTTCCTGCACTCCTCATGGAAAAAGAGCAATTGTTAAAATGAAGGTAAGGAACTTAGGAATGTTTATTCTTTGAGAACCAGACCGTTTCGTATGGATCCCACGGAATGTTGATGGAACGAACATAGAAAAACCAGGACATCCCAACGCATCCCAGCGTAGTCAGAATGAAAACTACAGGAACCCAAATTTGCAATAATGCATCCATAGCTCTACCTGCCTTTTTTTCAGGGTTACAGAATTAACGCCCACTCTTTCCTGCTGCGGGCTTTTCAGTCGGTGTAAACTGCATCAGGTGGCCTATACTGATGAAAGGACACTCTGATTGTCTAGATTGTAATTGCATCTATTTTGTTTCGCAAGTGGAATATCGCATAACCTGATATTTATTTATGATATGAGAGTTTTTTGAGTTGTAACATATTTATTTGTAAGGGATTGTGGATATTGGTGGGAGCTGGTGGAATGTTCGTTTATTTAGATTAATTACCGGTTATCGTCACTCCAGGGATAAAAGTTCCAAATTGTTTTTATCTTTACTGGACAAATATGGTTAACTATATGTAGTATTGCGGTCGTGGTGCGGGGATCTGAATGATCATCTTTAAGTAAACTCTGATTCCTCCATTTCGAAGTAGATTGCCAGCCGGTCCCACCTTCATTCTTTCCTTCCAAGGAGACAAATCATGAAAAGACGAGATTTTCTTCAGAGCTCAGCGATCGCAGCCAGTGCCAGTTTTGCAGCCCCTTATGTTGTTTCTTCAAAAGTGCTGGGGCAGGGCGGTGCCAATGAGAGAGTGAATGTCGGAATTATCGGTACCGGCAACCGGGCTAAAGATATTGCCAAAACCTGTTTTCAGATTCCCCAGATCAATATCAAAGCAATCTGTGATTGTTTTAAGCCTCGTTGTGACGAGTTTATCGAAGCTGTTGGGAAGGATCAGAACTGGGCGGTTTATGAAGACTTTCTTGAAATGATCGAGAAAGAAAAGCTCGATGCGGTCATGGTTGAAACGACGACCCACGCACGGGCCTGGGTGGCGGTGCGTGCGATGCAGACAGGCGTGGACGTCTATATCGAAAAGCCGATGTGCCTGACCATTGCCGAGGGACGCTACATGGTTGAGGCGGCTCGGAAGTATCAGTGCGTGACACAAATTGGAACGCAACAGCGCTCGATGCCGATCAACAACTGGGCGAGTGATCTGGTGAAAAACGGTGGCATCGGAAAAGTGCATACTGTTTTGGCTCCCAACTTTGTCGGTCCGGTTATCTGGCCCGGTATGCCATCCACACCACTTCCCCAGGGAGGCAAAAAAGGGTGGTGGGAATTATGGACAAATCAGGCGGAACTTCGAGATTATCATCCACGGCTCCATCGTGGCTGGGCAAGTTGGTGGGACTATGATGGCGGAGGCCGTGGCTATGGCGTAACCGGATGGGGAACGCACTCTTACGACCAGATTCAACGAGCATTAGGAACCGACGAAACGGGTCCGGTAGAAATATTGCTGACCGAAGAAGTTCGCTCGATGTCTACTGGGAAATACGACAAGCCGACCGCAGGAAAGGTTAACGGCGTCGATTACCATGCGATGGTGAAGCGGGTGGTTGGGCCGAGGGCGAAAATTCGCATGAAATATGCAAACGGGACCGAACTGCGGCTCGAACTCGATGGCGACTGGGGCCCTGGACTGGGAGCGATTTTCATTGGCGATAAAGGGAAGATCGAAATCAATCGCAATAAAATTGTCAGTAACCCGAAAGAGCTGGTCCTCTCGTCTGACAACCCCGGCCCTAACCAGAAAATGGAAACGCAGTATCATATCGAGAACTGGATCGATTGCATTAAATCCCGTAAGCGATGCACCGCTGATATCGAATACGGTCAGCGTTCTTCAACGCTTTGCTATCTGGTCAACATTGCCCGCGATGTCGGCCAGGTTGGCAAGAAGCTGAAATGGGATCCGGATGCTGAGCGATTCACAAACTGCGATGCAGGGAATCTGCTGCTTTCCCGTGAACGCCGTAAAGGCTTCGAGTTGCCGAGATTAAGTTAGGGTAGATCAGGCTGTTTCCTAGCTTGATAAGATGATATTTCCAATATCATCTTATCTTGCAGGGGGGGGTATTTGTGCACCCTCCGGGCATGCTGAGGGCTTCAGTTCGTATAGAATCCGGGTCAAGAGAGCCATTTTGAAATGGCGGCAGCAAGAGAAAAATTGCAAATTGCCTGTTGGTATTGACAGAAACTGCGATTTGCTGATACATGCAAGTTCAGCCGAGTCGGCGACTATACAATTTTCAGTCGTTTTATTCGCGTTTTTACAGATTTCAAAAGTATCAATAAGTTGCGGTTGTCGTGGCAGATCAACCGTTTTCGAGTGATATTTTTGTCCCTTCCTGCCAGTTATTCCCTTCCCGTGGTTTCCTTTCTTTTTCAGGCTGACGATGGCCAAAGCTCCGGAAAAAAATTCTGGATCGGGTGCTGCTGTTGAGGTGTCTCAACAGGCGGATACGCTCGGATTTTATCCACTGCTTATGATCAGTCTCGTTTTAGGAATTGCTTTTCCGTGGGGGATCTGGCTTGCGATCAAAGAGCCGGAAAAAACCAAACTCCAACAGGCTGAAGAAGCCGTTGAAATGCTGGAGGCAGGCCGCACGAAGACGGCTTATCTTACAGCGATGAGACTGCTGAAATCGCAAGTGAGCGAACCGGGCATTGGAGGGTCTTTGGAATATATTGTGGGGGTCGCTCATTTCCGAAAGGCCGAAAAAGATGTGAAAGAATCGCCGATTATGAATCGGAATGTTGCCGATCAGGGGTTTGATCTGGCCAGGCGGTATCTCGAACAATCGAATTTGAAGTCATTAAGAACCGACTTAAGGTCTGAATGGTCCTATTCGCTGGGAGCCTGTTATTACTACATGGGACGTCTTTATGATGCCCGGGAAAAACTGGAACTGGCATACAATCAATCTGAAGAGCGTCGAGCACACACAATGTTAATGTTGGGGAAGTGCTACATCGACCCGAATGTAATGAAGGCCTCGTTAATTCACCGCACTGATCTGCTTGAGGAGCAGAAGAAGAGACATTCGGTTATTAAGCGGCTTGAAGAGATCGTCGATCCCGCATTGAAAAATCAGCCATTGGCAAAGACGGAAATTGTTGAAACTCTGATGTACATTGCAGAGTTGTACCGACAGGACAAGGATCTTGATAAGGCGGAAGCGGCCCTGAAGAGGATAAAGGGACATCTGGTAGATAATAACCTTCCTGAGGATGTGAAAATTTCTTTGTCTGACAGTGAGGAAATTCTTCGTGCGATGATTATTCTGGATCGGGGCGATGCTAAAAAGTCTCGCCAGATTCTGGAGGAACTGATTGTAAAGAAATCCGGTCTCGAGCAGAATTCAACGCTTCAGGGTCATTATATTATCGGGTTGACTTACGACCACGAAAATAAAATTGATCTGGCGATAGATCATCTTGAGAAAGCTGCTTTGGTGACAGATTCGGAAGTCTGTTTTCCTGCGAATCTGATTGCAGCAGATTTAGCCCGAAAGCGGGGACTGCATGAAGATGCTCTGGTCTATTATCTGAGAGCATTGTCTCTTGTTGATTCAACCGAGTCGTTTACAAATCGTTGGATTGATCTGGAAAAGGCGCGCGAGATTGTCAAGGCGGCCTGGGATGACTGGGGGACCTCTCAACGGTACGAACATTTTCGATTTTCTGTCGATTTGGCAGAACATATGGTCCCCTTGTTTACGTCGGAATTTGCGAACCAGCTTTCGGCACTAGCCAGTCGTAAACGGGCAGAAATTATCCAGAAGGAAATGGAGCGTGAAGGCCGGCAGGGAGATCCTGAAATGCGTCTGCTTGTCAGTGAACACTGGAAGAGGGCGGGGAATGCTTATGCACGCCTGGCAAACAGTTCTCGCTCATCAGATAAATATGCAGAAACGATCTGGGAAGCCGGGCAACTGTATCGTCATGGTGGCGATCACCACAATGCTCTGTTGATGATAAAGAAATACATCGCCACTAATCCTCGTGTCGGGCTTCCTCAGGCACTGATTATGAAAGCCCGTACGTTGATGGATATCGACGCCATCACTGAGGAGGATCGTACTGCAGAGGCAATTTCGCTTTTGGAAGATTTAATTAAGAAGTACCCTAAGGATCAGTCAATTTACGATGCACAACTTCTGCTTGGGCAGGCTTATCTGGAAGAGGATCAATCTGATCGAGCCATTGAAATCTGGCATTCGTTAGTGACGAAAAGTCCATTGACTCCCCGGGCGACCGAATGGCAATCGGCAATGTTTGCACTGGGTCAGACATTATTTAATACCTCCGACACCAGGCCGTATATTCTGGTCGAAAAACTGGTTGAAACTGGTGTTATCAAACAGGAAAAAGATCCTGAGCATTATCAGCATGTTGACGATGCAATTCGCTGGCTCGATGAATTTGTCCGAAGAATTCCAGATCATCCCCGTTCCCAGGAAGCTCGCTGGTTACTGGCGAAAGGATTGAGGTACCGTGCAGGACGACCGGTTGAATTATTGAAAAGTGCAGAAACTGAAAATACACGCAACGAGTTACTGAAGGAAATTCAGTCATTACTGGAACGTTCGAAGTTACAGTTCAGAATTCTGGGCGATCAGTTAGCTGCAGGAGATCAACGAAATCAGCTTGATGAACTGACGACTCAGTTCGTACGCGATGCCTATTTCGAGCCGGCTCATATTCAGTATGAACTGGGGCCGTATGATGAATCGGGAGATGCATATCGCAAGGCAATTGATGATTACAGCAATGCCGCTTTTCATTTTTCCGGCGACCCGGCCGTTTTAATTGCCTATTTCCGAATTGCTGAGTGTTATCGGCAACTTGGCGCTGAAGCCGAAGCCCGCAGGCAGCTGGAGCAGGCTCGTGTCATTTTGAATCAGATTGAAGAACCTTTTCCTCAATCCTCAACCAACTTCAACAAACAGCAGTGGGAGCAGTTGCTCGCCCAATATGTAGAATTGTACAACCTGGCTTTAGCCCCGCAGGTAGTTCAGTAATTTCAGTTTTTGGATAAAGATTTCAACCATGTCGAACCATTTGACTTCTTCTGATAACTCTGCGGATTCGCCTGAGGAACAGGTGCCGCAAGCTCCTTCTTTAAGAGTTTATACAGGAGAGGCCGCCCTGAGAGGTGGTCATGAATTTCGAGCATTGTTTCAACGTCGGCACGAATATGCCCGGATGTTGCTGGAGTTATCCACCAGGCAGCAACAGCTTATTGAAACAGCCGAATTCAGCAGTCTGATTGAATTGTTACTCCGTAAGCAGACGGTACTCGACGAACTGCAGGCGATTTCCCAAACTGATCCTCCGTTGCTGGAACAATGGAAAGATAAACGGGATTCCATTTCGCAAACAGAGCGTCAGGAGTGCGACCACTGGCTTTCTCTTTCAGAGCAGGTCCTCTCGGAACTGATGGACCTCGAACAGAGATGCACTTCGCAACTTCAGCACAAACGAGACACAACACAAACGCAACTGGAGGCTGTTTCAGGCACGATACATCTGCAGGAC
>WFOZ01000375.1 GCA_015487825.1 Planctomycetaceae bacterium | reverse complement strand
TCATTTAACGGTCGGGTCTCAAAGATAAATGAACTTTCGCTGGCTCAGCGTCTTAAAAGGAATAAATCATCGCCGTTAATCCTCGATGGGCCAACGGGAACTGAACTTGCTGCCCGGGGATTTGAGGTTGATCGCCCCGGCTGGTCTGCCCGTGCGTTAGTAGAAGCTCCCGAACTGCTTCTTGAAGTTCAGAAGGATTACGTCAAAGCAGGCGCACAGATTCTGACAGCCAATACTTTTCGGACTCACGAACAAAATCTGGGGAAGTGGGGGCAACAGGGAAGATCGAAAGAGTTGACGATTCAGGCAGTCTGCATCGCCCGACAGGCAGCCAAAGGGAAAGCTTATGTTGTTGGATCGCTGGCCCCGCTGGGAGATTGTTATTCACCTGAAGAGACTCCTCCCAAATCACAAATGGTACATTCACATCACCGGATGGTACAGCATCTGGCAGATGCAAAAGTCGATGCCGTTTTAGTTGAGACGCACGCTTCTTGTGAAGAGTTGGAAATTGCCTCTCAGGCTGTCTTTGAACAGGGCCTTGCTCTGATAGTCAGCCTTTCGTTAAATTCCGAGAATACAATGTACGACGGGACACCGATAAAACGTGCCCTCGCAGGGATTGCTGGTTTTTCACCTCTTGCAATAGGAATGAATTGCCTTCCTGTGGAGCAGGTCCATTCTGCACTGGATGAAATGAATGCCATATCGGACCTGCCGAAAATAGTTTACGCAAATTCGGGCAGACTGTTAAGCAGCGGAATTTGGGAGCAGACCGCAGGCGCAAATTTTGATCAACATCTGGAACTTGCAAAGAGCTGGATTAAGAACAATGTTCGCATTCTAGGTGGATGTTGCGGCACTTCCCCTGCATTAATTGCAAAATTTACGGAAACTTTTCAGAGCCAAATCAGCTGGAAATATTCCTGAAGATTATTGATCAGTATTTCTTTCACTGTTTTATGAGTCTGTCCGTATCACCGAATTTCGGCGTTTTTTTCAGTCATTAATGCTGTTGTATCCTGCCCAAAGACTGCTATACAAGGGTGAAGAAGGGTGTTGTCTCTTGAGGAAAAAATATAATGGATTGCCAGAAAAGATGAAATCGATCCGGTTTTAACGAAAGGAATACATTTCTTTATGTCGAAGAAAGACGATGAACGGAGATTTTTTCGGAATCGATCTTTCCTTACAAAGAGGCTTTCGCTACTTTTTCCGTTACCTGTCACTCCCTGAGGAATCCTTTTCTCAGACATACCCCATCCTATTCAGTGTTTTTTACACCGAAACCATATCCAATATCTATTCAAAACATCCATTTCCGGCTGTTCTGATACCCTTCCTACCAAATTTACTTTCCCTGATAACTACCAGTATTACCAGCAGGCTTGTAACAAAATCCTATCCCGTTAAACGAAAACCGTTTTCACCACAATTTGTGATGCACCCGGCTTCGCCATATTCCCATCCTTTTCCCCTGATTCCAGGTGACGTTTGTGTTGCACCTTTTGGTGCTTACATATGCAACAGGGCACGCCCGCATGATTAAAACCAGGAATACATCTGTCTGTTCCAGTCGCACATCCAGCAAATGGTTGAGTGACTCTAACAGCGTTTCGTGTGATCACGACCACTCTGAAACAGCTTCGGTTGTTTCTGGTGAATTCGCTCAAACTGCATCAGGGCCTCCTGATCAGATACAGCGGTATTTTAGTCGAAAGCAATGCTTGATATCAGCCATGAGCAAACGATTTTCCTTTCCTGTAGAACTTCCACAGCAGTTCCGGTACGCCCCTTTGCTTCAACTGGCAGTTCTTCTGTTTCTGTTGATGGGAAGCTGCAACTCCGCCCAGGCACAAGGTCTGAGCTTCAGTAACGAAATGCAGTTTGGAAACGCAGGAGAAATTGTCCAGACGCAGGGGCAACAATCAGCTTCCTATTCAATTGGAGCCCGGGAACCTGATTACTACTCAATCAATGGCAATCCAAATCAGTCCAGTAATGGTGACCGAGGTTTCGGTTGGTGGGGACGTACCGGGTACGATACCGGCCCTGCACTGGGACGTGAAGAATCACTTCTGTTTTTCGAAACAATGCCTTATCTATTTTGGGAAGAAACAATGTTTCTTTCCGATCTGAGACTCTGGAGATTAAACAGTGGTCGCCTTGGCGGAAATGTCGGTGTCGGTGTGCGACGCTACGTTCCGGCCTGGGATCGCAGTTTCGGTGCCATTATGTGGTACGACCTGGATGCCACATTCAAAGATGACTTTCAGGCGACAACCATCTCGCTCGAGTCTCGCGGTCAACATATCGATTGGCTGGCCAATATCTATCTCCCGTTTGATGTTCGCAGACAGCAGATCGGGCTCGATTTTGCTACCGATTCCCAGCGATTTGCAGGGAACAATATTCTCTTTGATCAGATTCGTACTTCCGGATACGCGCTCAAGGGATTTGATATGGAAATCGGAGCGCCTGTCGGTATTGAATTCGCCCGACAATTTGACATGCGGGCCTACGCTGGTTTCTATCGCTTCGATCATCCGGATCTTGACAGTCTCTGGGGATGGAAAGCAAGACTTGAAGCAAATGTCGCGAAGTATCTCGATTTAAACCTGGCCTTAACTGATGATAAAACTTTTGACACTCGGGTCAGCTTCAGCGCCTCATGGACAATTGATCCTGCCGGAGAAGCTGGAGAACGGGCAAACACATGGGACCGAATGCTTTTGCCTCCAACTCGATTGTGGACAATTCCCAAAGCAGAAGTCGCAGTTCTGGAAGCGGGTAACGTTGTAATCAATCCTGTCACCGGCGTTCCACTTCGAGTTCTACATGTAAATAACAATCCCGTGTTAAATCCCGGGGTAAATGCACCTGGTGCAGGAACAGTGACGACACCATTTGACACCATTGAAAATGCAGTCAATGGAATCAATGCTCCCGGAATTGATACTTACGACATTCTCTATGTTCACAGCGGCTCTGTATACGATAATGAGCCAACAATTGTTGTCCCTGAGGGGAAACGCTATCTGGGTGGTGGTGACCGTGTTGAACACCGCATTGCCTACAATAATTTTACTACTGCACGATTGCCTCGAGCAATTGGTAACTACCGCGACCATGCAACGACGCCAGATACCACTTTCGATCCACGACCCGTGTTTACCAATTTAGGAAATCCTGCTGGACCAGGGGTTACATTTAATACGCTGGCCGCCCTCGGTGGTACTGTTACCTCTAATACACTGACAGAATTTTCCGGTTTCGTCGTTGGTGATCCTAATTATGCAGCCGCAACCACAACTGCAGATACTTGGACTAATTTCCCTCTCACCACTCCAGTCAACGGTACTTTTGGGAATGGAATCGAGTTTGTTGACCTGCCCACTCCGCTTACGCAAGTTCGGTTTGTTGACCTGCATGGTTCCCGTGGAAACGGATTAGATTTCACGAATACTTCCGATACGTATAATCTGGAAGCTTTGGTTGTGAATCAGTCACAGAATCATGAAATGTTCGTCTCTGGCGGTGCACCGAATATCACCTTCCAGTCTTCAACCCGAGGCGGAACAGGTTCTCGTGTTGATTCTCTGGTGATCAATCGAGCCAATGCCTTGGCTGTTATTGCACCAGATGGTGCCGGCACTCTTGGAGATAACTCCGACCTGGCTGTGACTGGCACAACAGGTGGAAGCATAAACTGGATCGATGTCATAACCGATGACGATGGCGGCGATGGCTTCATCTTTACAGGCGGCGCTCAAAGCAATGTAACCATCCCTGTTTCAACGACAATTGCCAACAGCCGTGGAAACGGTATTGCCATCTTTGAAAATACAGGCGGCAACTATCTGATTTCCGCATCTCGTACTGACTTTGTCATTCCAAACTCACTATTTACAACAATTGCTCCAACACCTGGTACTCCACTGGTTATCAGCAATCCTGCGTTCAATGCAATCCAGATTGGTCGAATTACTCCAGCTATTGCAACTACAAACGCAAGAGTTAATTTTGTGGAAGATGTAAATCTGGTGAACTTAAGCCAAACGATTTCCGGTCTGTTTGTTGCCAATACGACAGGAGATATCACTTTCACCAGCAGTGAAGGGCCTATGCTTATCGATTATACAGTGGGAGCAGTTGGTACTGCCTCCGGAATTGAATTCTTCCAGAACTTCCAGGGAGATCTCACATTCAACAATGCAGTTGCGATTAATAACGCAGGTGGTGCGGGAATTCGCATTACCAACGATGATAACATCCCTGTAGGATCAGCTCCGGGAGTCTTCCGGTTCACGGGGGCATCACCCGGACTGCGTATCGATGGT
>WFOZ01000374.1 GCA_015487825.1 Planctomycetaceae bacterium | reverse complement strand
GTAATCGAGATGCAATCTCGGGAAACTTGCTCCCGTCCCACCAAAGAAAAATTCCTGCAAGCCGCTGGGAAAGATGAAGTCACGAGGTAACAGCCGGGAGCATCTCCAGTCATTTCTCATGTACTCGATTCCAGGCTGAATGTCTGCCCATAACTCCGGAAGATCGTGTTCAATATCGATATTGCGCGCGTAAAAGAACGGATTATCGACGGTGGACAATTTAATTGCATCGACAAGTTCGTCAAATCGAATGACTCGTTCACCTTCATTATTTCGAACGGTAACTTCACGCCGACCACATTTCTCGCGAAGCAATTCGGGGGTCCATTCAAGAGCTTTCCAGTTTCGGGTTGCATCCTGAAAGATGACCGGTTTGCGGGGGATACGGAATTCGTGAACAAATTCCTTGTAGGAAAGTCCAGTGACACGTTCCGGTTCGTTATTAGAAGCTAGCGCGGTATTGTTACTGTCAATCATGATATCACTTCAGAATTACAAATTAGAGATTTCAGTACAGGAAGAACCTGGCACATCAAGTCGTATTTGTCTTGATACCTTTTTGATGGTCTCTGGATGAAATGTACAATTAGCGTGCGAGGTAAGTTCCAACTCGAAATAGTAGTATAATATCTGATTTACTGTTGCGGTACATATTTAATTATTGTTATTTCCCGACCGATTTACAGAATATGAGAAACGATAAATCAAGTATTGACAGTTGTACTGCCAGCTCTTTGCGTTTAACAATCGAGAAGTTTCTGTATACCACGTTGAAAAAGAAAAATCACTTTAGCAGAAATCGAATACAGACCGGCATCGGGATTATTACTTCATTTTCTGTTCTTGTAAGCAGCCCCGTTTCTTGATCGATGCGAAACACAATAATGTTATTCGAAACCCGGTTAGCAACGAGGATAAACTTGCCTGTCGGGTCGAATGTGAAATTGCGTGGCATTTCTCCCCCTGTCGGTTCATTCCCTAACGCGGTTAATAATCCGGTTGATTTATCGATACGATAAATAGCCAGGCTGTTATGCCCGCGGTTGGAGGCGTACAGAAATTTTCCGTTTGGATGAATACGAATTTCCGCGGTTGAGTATCCCGGCTTTACTTCCGGAACGGTTGGAATTGTTTGCAGCGTTTTCAAATCGCCATTGTCTGGATTTCGTTTGAAGGCAATTACATCGCAGGAGAGTTCGTTAAGAACGTACGCAAAATCTTTCTGCGGGTGAAAAGTGAAATGTCTGGGTCCGGAACCAGGCTTTATTTTAATAATTGAGGGCTCATTTTCGGATAGCTTTGCCGTTTGTGGATCGAGATGGTAAATAATGATTTGATCAATTCCCAGATCAGCAGCATAAACGAGCCGATCATCTGCAGAGATGTTTGCTGAGTGTGCGTGGGCGGATTCCTGTCGTTGTTTATTGATGCTCTGTCCGTGATGCTGCATCAAACTGGCCATCGGTGAATCCAGTTCGCCATTTTCTTTCAATCGAAAACTGGCAATACTCCCTCCGGTGTAATTGGCGATGACGAGGCAATGACCAGTCGAATCAATTGAAAGATGGCACGGGACAGCCCCGCCGGTTGCGAGTTGATTCAGTTCAACTAATTCACCCTGGTCCCCTTCAATTCGATACGCAACAACCGAACCGGTATCTTCCCCTTTGTATTTTGCGACTTCGCTGACTGCGTACAAATATTTCCTGTTCGGGTGGATGGCGAGAAAAGATGAATTTTCAATCGCACTGGTTCCCTCCAGTAATTTTAGAGAGCCCGTTTCAGAATTGAATTCCAGACGATAAATTCCTTTGCTGCCGTTTTGCGAGTAAGTACCAACGTAGGCGATATACCGGGAAGAATTATTCCCGCCAGCTTTAACAGCATGATCTGATGTAGCCATAACGAAAAAAACTCCTACAAATACTAAAAGTTTCCATTGCAGAGATCGGGAAATTTCTAAAACAGATTTCATCTTATGTAATTCCTTGGCAATGTATCAGCAGAACCGGATATGACGCAAACATACTGTATCGTAGAAACTGAGCCCGCTGAATTGAAGCCCGTTCGAGGCTTAGCACAATTCTGAAAGAGAAGCGGAAGGTAGAGCGAAACTCACCCAACTCGAATTCTCATAAGCCCTGATGCATAAAACAGGGGCAGATCAGCCGTAGCCAGAGAATGAATCGGCAAGATGCAAGACGGTATTCCCAAACCGTTTTGGTATTACAGAACCAGTATCGATGGCTTTGGAAAGCCGTCGTACATTTTGCTGATTCTTAATTCCGGTTGCTCTTGTCAGAATGACTTTGCGGTGCCCGGAGTGTTTCTTTTTACGGGAGATGGTGGCAGCTTGAAGAAGTTGTTTCTGGTTCTATTATTCTTTGCCTTGGCCTGCTGGCGGTAGGCAGAAGGAGAAGGAAGGATTTCGACTCGACGTTTTTTCTGCTGCGGTTGGATCGAATTCTCATCCTGCGGCTCTCTGGTTGGAAACTCCTGCGTCGTGGATTCTTGTTTTGCCTGACCGTAAGTGTCACGGCTAGCCTGGTATTCTGAACCGTTCCATGCTCCTGTCAATGCGGTGAATAAAAGCTCTACAGTTGCTGTTTGTTGTGCCTGTGACCGAGCTGGAAGTTCAATATGAACCTGCTGCGGCTGACCGGGAAAATAGCCGGATGATTTTTCCTGCGAAGTGATACGAAACATTCCCGGGACAGACATTAAAGCGTCGATAGATTCTTGCTCGGAAGAAAATTTGATCTGTCCTCGATCATCGTTGCCACGGCTGAGGTAGACAATTCGAGATGGCTTGGCAGCGTTAATTTTACGTTGCATCTCCTGGCTTTTTTGTTGGGGGCTCGGCGTATATTGAGTGAAGTATTTTCCAGAGACCCCCTTTGTTACCTGCTGGTTGGCAATCAGCAGAACAAGGCTTTGTTCCTGACTGCGGGAAACATCGCTGAGCCATTCTCTGCGAATGCCTGCAAAAATTGTCGAAAGCAGCAGGGTATCGTTACTGATCGATTTGTCGACTACGCAAACGGTGGTATGCTTTCCGGAACCTAATTTGAATTCTCTCCATGAATCTACTGTACCTGGTGCAGTCTCTGCTCTACTGTGCTGCCTGTTCATTTTCTTTGAGTTTGAAGGAACTCGATTTTGAATCTGATTTTGCAGCTCTTGCTCTGTTGTTCCTGAAAGTGACGTAATAGATTCAACCTGCCTGTTGATCGCTTCGTTTGTGTGTGTCTTGAAATTCCCGTTATGCTGTTTTCTGTCTGCGAGTCCCGGTTCATTCCATAATGATAAGGAACGTTTTTCGAGTTCTGAAACATTGTTGGAATTTACAGGATTTCGAGCGTTATGATTGTGGTCTGCTACTTCAGATTCTGGCGTCTTTTTTGAATCCTGTGATTCAATCCAGTTTGCCAGACCAGTTGGAATTCCGTTGAGATCTGAATTTCCTTCCTGTGTTATCGCGATCGGTTCCGGGATTTTTTGCTGTGAAATCGAAACAGTGTTTGTATTGAAAGCAGGTGCTTCAGCAATTCCTTCCCAGTTGGAAAAAGTCTCTGCGCTGGCATTTCTGTCGTCCGTCTCGGCACTACGTTGTTGAGAGTATAGATATCCGAAAGTAACCAATATCGCTAACGCCAGCGTATGCCTGAAGTAGTTCATGTGATTCCTGTTACCAAAAAAGCGGCGTGAAGAGGGAGATTGCTGTGACTGTTTACGAGCGGAAGCCTTCTTGCGTTTCGGCTTGTCAGACTTTGAGCGTGGTTTGTTATCGTGAGCAACCAGCGCAGGCGGCTGTTCTTTTGAATCAGCTTCAGCAGCAGTGTCTGTTTTGTTGCAGATCACATCGTCCGGGATTTCAGGAGAAACATCTTTTTCAGATGTAACCGGTGCAGTTTCCTCAGGACGAGTTGAATCGTCTTGAAACATATGCAGCCGACGACGATGCCGGTTTGACCAATTTGCCATGATGCATTGCCTCTATGCGCATCGATTAAAATAGGTTCCACTCCAGCAGAACCCGTTTACACGTCACGGCTGGTTTGTTTGGCAGCCGTGACGAAAATGAATTTCAAAACATTTTTCAGGTGCGTCGTAATGCACCTGGTTAGAAAGTATTACTTAATTTTCTACCCCGAGACGGTAACAGACCTCCTCAAAGGTTTCGCTGTATTCAGCCGTTGAAGAATGAACGTGCTCGGCTTCTGTGATGAATTTAATTTCATCACGGCAATCGAGACCATGTTCGATCAAAATTCTTTCGAACTGTCCAAGGTGTTGCCCATACATGAGCAGCAGTTTGTGTTCGTCGAGTTGTACTTCGAGAGGTATCTGAGGATTGAGTACCGCGACACCGCAGCATCCATCATTCAGAAGCATGTC
>WFOZ01000373.1 GCA_015487825.1 Planctomycetaceae bacterium | reverse complement strand
CGTTCCCAAGGTCCACCTTGGGAACGAGTTGAACCTGGCGCTGTCCAGCTAAAGTCGTCGGTAAAGTTTTTCAAGTAAAAATAAAGTCCCACGATTGGACTCCGCAACGCGAGGCTTCAGTGGACCGCCGGGGAATCGAACCCCGATTTCCTGGTTGCAGGCCAGATGTTCTCCCATTGAACGAGCAGCCCATTTTTTCATTGACCAGAGTGGGAGTCGAACTCACAAAATCGCCACGCCCTCTACGTGACCGCTTTGCCTGTTTGCGCACTTGGTCGATTGGCCGTTTTCAGATTTATAAATGGCGGGTCCGGGAGTTGCACCCGGCAGTTCCGGCTTATGAGGCCCGAATGAGCACTGGCTCACCCGCGTTAAAACTTCCAATATCATTTCGCCATCTCTGCACACTTTATTGATGTTAATAAAACTCCAGTCAGGCGGAATTGCAGGTCCCGGTACCGAGCCGGGCAGATCAAGCTTATGAAACCCGATTGGACACCTGTCGCACCTGCATTATGTTCTCGAGCGTCCCTGATGGGATGTGAACCCGCACTCTCCTGCGATACAGGCAGGCGAACAGATCGCTGTTTTGTCAGTACCCGGAACAGGAGTCGAACCTGCAACCACTCAAGCTTAAATCGAGTTGCTCTGCCAATTGGCACACCCGGGCATCGAAATAGTCCTGGAGGGACTCGAACCCTCGATTGTCTCCATGTAAAAGAGCTGCCTTCGCCGCTGGGCCACAGGACTTTTTTTCCGAAGCGGAAGCCGTGAGACTTGAACTCACAAGTCGCCAAAGCGACCACCTGTTTTCAAGACAGGCTCCTCATCCAGCCGGATGGCTTCCATTTTATCAAAGCTGCGGAGGCAGGAATCGAACCTGCGTCAAAACGATTAACAGTCGCCCTCCCGTACCAGCACAGGACCCACCGCAATTTTTCTTTTCAATCATCAACAATCAAAAGCACCGAACGGGACTCGACCCCAGACCCGCCCGGCTAAAAGCCGGGGATGCTGCCACTAACACCTCAATCCTTTATTAGTTCCTATGGGATCGGACGGAATCGAACCATCATCTGCTCCTTATCATCATCTGCCCCTTATAAGGAGGCGGCTCTCACCATTGAGCTACGAACCCAATTACCAAGTGAGGCCGGAGGGATTTGAACCCCCACCGTGCAGGTTAAAAGCCTGCTGTGCTGCCGTTACACCACGAACTCTTGCGCAACCAACAGCCAATTTTTTCGTAGTACGCAAATTTCAAAAAGAATCAATTTTGGTTACACCTGTCAAAACAAACCAGCAGTGCTGGGCGATCTGGCGTATCTGTTTAAATCGTTGCCGTAACATTTTTGTATTACTAACGGTAAAAGTTTGCGAACGGCTCGCAAATTTTAGAAAAAATATCAGTTTGGTTACGGCTATCAGAATGAACCAGCCGTGCTGGGTTCCTTTCGAAGTACTCCGCATGAGAATTGAACTCCCATCTGCGGACTGAAACTCCACTATCCTGCCATTAAAAGAACGGGACGTGTTGAGGGTGAATACAAATTACAAACAGTGAACTGGGAGAAAATCGAATCCTCGCCTGTAAAAATAACGATCAGTTTCTTTGTGTCTTACGAATTTCCATAAGACTGATTTTGGTTACAGCAATCTGAATGCACCGCCGGGGCCGGAGCCTCCAGACCACCGCTAAAGCATCTCAGCAACCAACTCATTTTGTATCGGGACATGAAAAAACCCGGCATCGTTGTGACACCGGGTTGAAGATGATTCCAGAGCGGATCGACCAGGCATCACAAAAGTAAAGGCATTACGGAGAGCAAATTCGCTGAATGATTACGTTCAGTGAAGAACGATTCAGCAAACGGCCCTGTGCTTATCTGTTTCAAAGTGAGACTTGATCGTAAAGAAGGCATGGTTCCAGTTTCTCTTGTTGGACAGTTTTGTAGTCACATCAATTAATTGTGCCACCAATTTGTAATGGGTTAGACGCAGGCATCTCCAAAAGGTTCACGTAGTTATTCATTTAGAGAAAAACCGTGTGAGACTCCTGTCGCTAAAGAAGTACTTTCCATGACAGAAAAGACCTCTGGCAATTTCACATCCATGTCAAAAAAGCTCCATCCCTTCCACCGCATCGGGCCGAACTGACCAGTTGCATCGTTTTGTCAGAAGCAAACTCGAAATCCTCTGCAAGATAGACAGACAATCCCTGATGATAATAATTCTACTTTCTTTACAAACAATCAATAATTGGACAATTCCACCACATTATCCACTTATTTTTCTTGCTGCCCCGCAGACGGCAATACTTCAATAGCACAATAAAATGCCTGATTTCAGGCGTTTACACTGTAATTTTTTGTTTATTGGAAGTTTATGAATAGTTGAGAAAATTATATGTCACACGGTTGCACACACGTGAATGAATTGCTACCGTTAAATGTTAGTTTGGGTCGGATATGAGTATTATATGACCA
Source organism: Planctomycetaceae bacterium (assembly GCA_015487825.1). GTDB lineage: Bacteria > Planctomycetota > Planctomycetia > Planctomycetales > Planctomycetaceae > Rubinisphaera. The sequence goes on along the minus strand of WFOZ01000373.1, from coordinate 329 downwards.
CTAAAGTTATCCATCCTTGATTTTACCTCTGTTAGAAAAGGATATTTTGTTATGCGAAATGGGCCTCAATCTATTTCGATGTTCAGGCTAAGCAGCATTGCTCTTGGCTTTCTGGCTGTTACAGCTTTTACCCAGAATGCTCAAGCGAGCGTCATCTTTGTTGGGACTGAAGGATCTTTCGGGCCCACAGTTGGCACATTGGACTGGGGAGTTCACTATCCAACTGTACCATCAAGTGTCCCTAATGGTTCAACAAGAACCGTACCATTAACTGGATTTAGCGATACTGACGTGACGTTTACCAGATCAGGAACTATTCCGTTTTTGCG
>WFOZ01000372.1 GCA_015487825.1 Planctomycetaceae bacterium | reverse complement strand
TATTTGTAGGGTCCGCTATTGCGGACCACGATGGGAAGTGGATCCTCCTATTTCTGCGGTGGTCCGCAATAGCGGACCCTACGCCAACGCTGAATAGTTACCTTTATTCCAAGCCATCTTTAGTTTTTGACCACCAAGGCAGGGAAATCCCTCCATCGATCAGTAACGTACTTCCCGTCATATAGGCTGCAGCAGGGCTAAGGGTGTACAAAACTGCCTTGCCGATTTCTTCAGAAGTTCCCAGCCGTTTCAAAGGCATATGGCTGGCTCCTTTGGCAAGTTGTTCTTCTGTATAAAACTTCCGTTCTCCCGGGGTATCGATCCAGCCGGGATGAACGATATTGACGCGAATATTATCGTCAATCAACTCAATAGCTGCTGTTCTTGCCATCTGATCGATAGCCGCTTTTGACATGTTGTAGGCCATTGCATTTGGAAACGCGATAACTGCGTGGGGCGAACTGACGATCGTAATCGCTCCGCCGGTTCCTTGCTTCACCATTTGTCGGGCAGAGGCTCTCAGACCATAAAACGCTCCCCACATGGTAACATCAACCGTTCGCCGAAAACCTTCCATGTCAGCTTCGATCATCGGCTGACGTTCACTTTGAGCAGCATTGGAAACGAAAAATTCAAGGGATCCAAACTCTTCCACAGTTTTGGCTATCATTTGCTCGACAGAATCCTGCTCAGAAACATCTGCCTGAATCGCGATCGCGTTTCGGCCCATTTTTTTAATTTCTGAGACAACTTCGTCTGCAGCTGCTGCGTTTGAATGATAGTTAATTGCGACATTGGCTCCCGCCTGAGCCAGTTCCAGTGCACAACTTCTTCCGATACCACGCGATCCACCAGTGACAATCGCATTATTTCCCTCAAACTGCATAACTTTCCCCTTAATTCAACGTAAATACAAAAACTGACGGAACAGTGGTAGGATATGGACAATATGAAACGAATGAAACCGTCCTGCACAATAAATTTCCGATGGCCTTGACTCTCAACGGTAAAACTCTTCGATGCAATTACGACATTTCGATACCATCATTATCGGGCAGGGGCTGGCAGGAACAACGCTTGCCTGGCATCTGCTGCAGCGCAAGCAAAACATTCTGGTTATCGATCAGCAGGAAGCTGTCACTTGTTCCGGAATTGCAGCCGGACTGGTAACGCCAATTACTGGAATGAGGCTCGTTATTTCCTGGCGATTTCCTGAATTGCAGCGAATTGCAGAGCAGTTCTATCGTAAAATTGAGCAGAAAACCGCCTCTGCTTTATATCATCAGCGGGGAATGTTTCGCCTCTTTTCCGATGAGGCGGAACAGCAGCGTTTCACAAAAAAATTAAAGACGCAAGCTTTCCGTGACCTTGTGCAGCAACCGATTTCCAAATTCGACCAAACTGTATTCTCCTCCCTACTGGGTGGATTTGAAATGCCTGCCGCGTGTCAGTTATATGTTTCTAGATACCTTGATATTTCGCGCAACCTCTTCCAGGATCGACAAAACTATCAACATGCTGCAATTAACACGAACGAGGATATCATTCTGACTGAATACGAAGTCAAAATTCCGAAATGCCGGGCCAGCGCTTCGCGTTTAATTTTCTGCCGGGGGGCGGAAGATCGTAATAACTCATGGTTCCCGCAACTGAAATTCAAACCCGCACAAGGAGAAATTCTGACTCTCGAAATTCCGGATTTGCATGAACAGCGGCTCATTAATCACAAAAGCTGGCTTGCCCCGATGCCCGAAAATAAATTCGCGGCCGGCTCCACCTACGAATGGGATCAGCTCGATTCGCAGCCCACCGAAAAAGGAAAACAACAAATCATTTCTCAACTGAAGCAGTTCCTGCATTGCCCTTTCAAAGTGATAGCTCACCGGGCAGCGATTCGTCCGGCCCTGCAGGATCAAAAACCGATTATCGGAATGCATCCGCAGTTCAAACAGCTTGGCATCATGAACGGTCTGGGATCGAAAGGATCGCTACAGGCTCCCTGGCTGGCAGAGAATTTTGCGAATCATTTATGTGGCGGTGAACCAATCGATTCGGAAGTTGATCTCAACAGGAGATATCCTGCATGAAACCACTCACACAGCAGGTTCACGATCTATTTCGCGAAATACCTTTGCAGGGAGAAACGCTCATTGATGCCACTGCTGGTAACGGGCACGATACAATGTTTCTTGCTCAATGCGCGGGACCGGATGGCAATGTTATTGCGATTGATATTCAACAGGAAGCGATCGACCAGACAGCAAGACGCATCGCAGAAGCAGGGTATGAAAATGTTACCTGCATCAAAGGATCTCACGCAGAAATGTTGCATTTGGTTCCGGAAACTCTAAGCGGAAAAGTCGCAGCGATCACCTTCAATCTGGGGTATCTACCTGGCGGCAGCAAGGCAATTATCACTCAAATCGATACCACGTTGCGAGCTGTTGAGGCATCTCTGCAATTACTCAAACCGAACGGTATTCTCAGCATTTTAGCCTACACCGGACACCCGGGAGGCCAGGAAGAAGCTGATGCCGTTTTCGAATTCGCCAGCCAGTTATCCAAAGACAATTTCAAATTCCAGGAATTATCTCCAGCTCCCTTCGCAGCAGATTCACCAAGGTTATTCGTCATTGAGAATATTTGATAATGCAGTCGTGTGATCTGGAAAGTGATAGGCTTCTTACCGATTATTGCACCGGGCAGGTGAAGGTTTCGGTGGAATCAGTTTTGTTCTGTATTCCGCTGCTTTGGCAGGATAGTACTGAGCCCCCGCCCGTCAGCGCTGTTACATTGGAGGCGGGAATTGCATTGCGTATATTGGAATGTTCAGTGTATGAAGATGTTGGTTATTCGGACCGAAGCGTTTTTGAGCGATCTGTTTTCGTATACTTCCCTGTTCCTCCCACATATAGCTGTATTTTTTCGTAGAACTGTTACTATCGTAGCCAGTCGGTCTTTCTAATCTACAGTCTGCAGAGTGCCGATTCTTTGACCCAGGTGTCCACTACTCATATTCATTCCGATGATTTATGCCTAATCGATTTCAGTTCAAACAAATACCAATGCTTTTTCTTCATCGTTTAATATTACTGGTCGGTGTTGCAGTGCTGCTTCTTGTTTCATCAAATCAGATGAGCGCTGCAGAAGAGTTGCAGGATCTTCATGTACGAGTTGGTTTGGCAGGGACGTATAAAGTCGGTTGTTGGACCGAAGTGCGTATTGAGAGCGTTGGCGATCACGAGCAGCAGTATCTGGCTGAAGTGGAAGTAATCGATGCCGATGGAAATCTGGTACAGTTTCAGTCTGGCGTTTTTCATGCAGATGCGAACGGGAAAATCTCAGTAGCAGTTCCGGTCCATGTTGGTCGAATACATACACGTTTTACTGTCAGATTGTTTGAAACTTCAGAAGCAGAGCAGGCCAGACCATCACCGCAAACATCTGCTCTCAAAAGACTCATCATTGAACATCGGGTTGCTGAAGATGAAACGACAGAGTTAACTCAATTTCAACCTTTTTATGTCGCAGTTGGCAATGTTGGTGAAATTTCTGTGACGCAGGAATTTGTAGACAAACTGCATGTGCAGGAATTGAAATCTCTTTCTGAGTTACCATCCGATGCGTTGTGCTGGCAGGGAATCGATTCACTGATTTATGAAGGGAAGCAACTTGCCGATATCGAGGCTCTGCCCGGACTTGATCGTTTGATCGAGTGGACCCAGGCGGGCGGGCATCTGATTGTTTTTCCGGGGACAGATTCTGAAGCCTTTATGAAGTCCCGGTTAGCAAAAAGTTTGCCTGTGACATTTACAGGAATCGCTCAGGTAAGAGATTTCAGTCGCCTGGAAAGTTATGTGGAGGAACCGACACGTATTCGCAATCGTAGTGCGTTGTCAATTCCCCGAGTGACAAAGTTCGATGGCGAAACCGTTGTCGATAGTCTTTCCGGTCCCCTTGTCATACGGTGTCCCTGGGGGTTCGGGCTGTCTCTTATACAC
>WFOZ01000371.1 GCA_015487825.1 Planctomycetaceae bacterium | reverse complement strand
CTTGCTTATTTCTGCGTTCTGATCAAAAGCAAACGACTCTTCGATGAGATCATATTTCTCGACCAGCGAAACAAGCTTTGCTTCTCCGGCTTTGTTAACCTGTTTGACATTCAAAGCAATAATCACCGGCCCCCGCTTACGTTGTTTAATTAACGCGAATGTTTCTTCCAGTGTCGGGACTCGCACATTGGTAAAAACAGGATCAAACCAACTACCTGCATCGAGTTGTTTCACCTGTTTCAGTGTCATTTCACGAACCGACCGGCTTGGGCCATCTGTAGTTCGCTCAACCGAGTCATCATGAATAACAATCAGATGACCATCTTTGGTTGTACGAACATCAAGTTCAAACCCAATTCCCAATTCAAGACAGACCGCAAAAGCAGGCAATGTATTTTCAGGAGCATGTCTTAACATTCCACGATGTGCAATCAGAACAGGATCATCTGCAATAACGCAATGAGGGTTTGAAACGACAAAACTCAATACCAAAACGATAACGCAAGAGGTAGCCTTATTGATCAATTCAGTTTCTCCATTGGAAAAAGTTTTCTACTCGACAAAAAAAGAGAGGCAAAGGTCTGTATTGCTTTGCGGTCTACTTTTGCTGTGATTCAATTTTTTTCATGGAGCTTGATTGAACATTTTTCACTTTGTTGAGCAGGTGCGGGGAGACGTTCCATTTCTCCCCGGCTTCAGTAATCACGGTGACTGTTTTTCTGTTGAATTTGACCAGCGTGGCAAATTGAGTTTCTTGACCGGGAGGGTCAAAAGAAACTTTTTCACCGGGACTGAACTGCATCATTTCACTGTGAGTGTGCATCGACCGAAGAAACTTCAGTCGTTCAACAATACGGAAATTTAATTCCGATAGTTCCTGCTCGGTTAAGTTGTCGATGTTGATAGGCATCAAATCTCTCCTTGCGTATACTTGCTTACTCCATCTGTTTACTTGGAAATCAGCAGTTCTGGTTTTTTCAGGACAAGATAATGCCCGTGGTCTGCGGTAACGATCAGTAGAGATTCATCCCAGTTGCTTTCTTTTTCGACCCAGTTGGTAATCGAACGGACCGCATCGTCGCCACTGAGGACTGCTCCGATCGAGTTATCGATGTTGTCATCATGATTCGCCCAGTCGACATCGCCTGCTTCGACCATCAACCAGAAGGGCGAATCGTTATGACTGAGCACGCGAATTGCCTGTTCGGTGAAATCTTTGAGGGTCGGGTTTTCGAGAAGATCGCCTTCGGTATATTTTTCCGCTTTTTTGCTTCTTCCAATCGGCGGATTATAATTCCCATCTGCGGTTTGAAATGGTAAATGCTTGAACTGAGTACCGAAAAAACCGAACAGCCTTCGAGAATTCGCAATCGCATCATCCGCTTTTAATTTAAGAAGCTCTGCACCGGATTGTCCTTCGGTTCGCACTGCAACCGAGTATTTTCCGCCAGAGCGACTATCAATCGCCTGCAGATCTTTCTGAGTCAGAACTCCATTTCCGGGAACGAAGTTATCGCCCTGCCCGCTATCTTTATTTCGTTCTGCTCCAAAACCGGTGCCGATAAGAACATCGAGTCCGGGGAGAGGAGCTTTCGGATGAGAAACCGAAGGCAGGCCAAGAAGATCGCGTGTTAAATCCTGATAATCATTTCGCGAAACATTATGGGCATAAGAGGCAGCCGGGGTTGCGTGACTGATCGGCACACTGGAGACAGCTCCAACTTTCCAGCCACGTTTCTGAGCCAGATGGGCAATCGTCGTCAGTTGGCCACTTTCAGGATCGATATTAATTGTCCCGTTATAAGATTTGTAACCGCTTGTCATGCTGGTGGCAGTCGCTGCGGAATCGGGATACGGATGATCCATGCCTGGCTGTTCAGATTTCCCTGCGATATAAACACCTTCCGGAGGAATACTCCAGGGAAATTGACCTGCCAGTTTCGAAGCGTAGCCCCCCAGATGAAGAGAGTCAGGCAGAGTGACTCTTTGCGTATTAACATTTTGTGAAAACGTATTGGCATAAGGAGCAGTGACCATTGCACCGTACTGCGTGGTTCCATTGGCCTGATAATCCTGGAAATGCAAGCCGGCTCCGCGTCCGGAATCGTAGCAATTCTTCTTCGATTTCCAGATCGCAGCCGCCTGGGTTGTCTGCCAATCCATGCCATCGAACACAACAAGGAAAATATGTTTCTTGCCGGCTCGCATCGCAGCAAGCTGTATGTCGTATATGTTTGTCTGATCGAAATATTCAGCCTTGCGGTTGAGTGTTCCCTTGGGGACTCGACCATACAATTGCTGAATAGCTGCCCGGCAGCGATAGGGACTGTTGCTGCCGATGTAGTCGTTTAAGTCGATTCCGGCTCCAGCCCCCAGAGTTCCAAAAGTATAGACAGGAATGAGGCGGTTCGTATGTGTTCCCCACATCATATATTTGTCCGCTTCCCATCCCCAGTGACCGAATTCCGCTTTGCCATCGTTAATCGACTGAGTCTGCAAATCGAAAATCGGATCTGCAGCCTGGAGTAGCGAACCCGTCTGGAAAGAGACGATCGTTGCGAACAGAAGAAACCATTGATACCTCTTTTGCATAATTATTGATCCTACCTAACCCTCAAAATAAAGCGGCTGTTACTGATTAACATTGAGAAAAACCAATTCTCATCGAACTCAATTGTACCGAGCAGGCAAGTAAAATAAAACTGGTCCTGTAAGACTGTTTTGTACAGCCAGCTGCTCTGAAGATGTATAACATGCCTATCTTATAAAATCCACGAATGAACCAATAACTCTGTTTGCCTGCTCTTTGCAAAAAATAATTCCGATTGGCTGTTGCTAAAAAGAAGAATTGGATAACCTGAACTCCTAAATTGGATGGCTTTAGCGAAATAATAATTCGATGAGAGGATTACTAGAATGAGCGCCCGAAAAATATCTTCTGTTTTAATCGTACTGACAACAATTCTTGTTGTGAACGGTTTGAATCCTTCAACAACCATTGCTGAGGAGAAACCCGGCTCTATTACTCCACCAGAAAACTTCAAGCCAATTCCCATCCAGGTTCCCGAAGGATATGAGGTCGAGCTGGCAGCCGGGCCGGAGATGGTCATCAATCCGACAATGGGTTGCATCGATGATCGCGGGCGGCTGTTTATTTGTGAAAATGCGGGCGTAAATTTATCGGCTAAAGATCTTGAAGAACAATTGCCTAACGGCATTCGTCTACTTGAAGATACAGATGGTGACGGAAAGTATGATCGTTCCACATTGTTTGCTGATAAAATGACATTCCCAATGGGAGCAGCCTGGTATCAGGGTTCGTTGTATGTCGCTTCTCCCCCTTATATCTGGAAACTGACCGACCACGATGGCGATGGTGTTGCAGAAGATCGCCAGATTCTTGTCAGTCAATTTGGATACACGGGAAATGCAGCAAGTATTCATGGCTGTTTCCTGGGACCGGATGGAAGAATTTACTGGTGCGATGGGTATCATGGTCATCAATTCAAAGATGCACAGGGGAACGTCATCAGTAACAGGAAGGGCTCGTATCTTTTTTCCTGTAAACCGGATGGTTCTGATGTGCGTATTTTTTGTGGCGGCGGGATGGACAACCCGGTCGAAGTTGATTTCATGGATAATGGCGACATGCTCGGCACTGTTAATATTATGCACACCAGGCCGCGATACGACATGATGGTGCACTGGCAATATGGAGGGACCTATCCACACCGCGAGCAGGTACTTTCTGAATTGAAAGTAACTGGTGAATTTCTGGACGGAATGCATAACTATGGTCATGTTGCGATTTCCGGAACAATGCGATACCGCTCCGGCCTGCTGAATAAAGAGTGGCAGGACAACTACTTCGCCGTCTTCTTTAATTCCGGAAAGATCGTCCGGTTACAGATTGAACCGACTGGTTCCACTTACAAAGCAGTCCAACGCGAATTTCTTTCGAGCAGCAGCCGCGAATTTCATCCAACCGATGTACTGGAAGATGCCGATGGCAGCCTACTGGTAATCGATACCGGCGGGTGGTTCTACCGGGGATGCCCGACTTCACAGCTTGCGAAACCTAACATCTTTGGTGCGATCTACCGAATAACCAAAAAAGACCTGCAGGGGCCGAAAGATCCGACCGGTTCTAAAATTGACTGGGCCAATCTTTCGAAAGAAAAGCTTCTCAGTTTGCTTGATGATCCCCGGCATCTGGTTCGTGAGCAGGCACTTTCAGAATGCGAAACACGAGGCTCAGCAATGACTCGTACATTAGAAAGTGGATTGCAGAACGACTCGCAACGTCTGCGACTCAATTCGACCTGGGGACTGACACGTATTATCGGCAAACTGATTGCATTAGAAAACAGACCCGCTGCAGAAGGGAAACCTCAACTTACTTACAAAGCGCCACTTGGACAGGCTCAAACTGCAATTCGTAAAGCACTTCAGGATAAAGATGCAAGTGTTCGGCAAGTAGCATGTTACTGCCTGCTGTATTACCCCGACCAGGCTGCTCAGCAATCTCTTCTGGAAATACTGAAACAGGATGAGCCTTCCGTCCGTCGGGTTTGTGCAGCTGCTTTAGGGCAGTTGAAAAATCCGGAAATAATCCCAGCTATTCTGCACGCATTAGCCAAAGATGTTGACCGCGATGAAGAACACGGCCTGATTTACGCGCTAATTGAAATCAATGCTCCGGAAACAATTGAACTGGGACTTCAGGTTAACTCCGCCAATGTACAGCGTGCCGCCTTAATTGCCATCAGCCAGCTTGATAATGACAGGTTAACTGCCCAGCGGGTTACAGCACTGCTGAAAAGCAAAGATAAAAAACTGGGAGAAGCTGTTGTTCGTTTATTCAAAGAACATCGTCAGGATAACGACTGGGCCAGACAGGTTGCAGGCTTAATCGCGAACTGGTCTAAAAATGGAGAACTGCCTGCTCGCAAGAATACAGTCCAGAACCTGATCGCGTTGTTTGCAGCCAACAAAGACGTTGCCAACGAAATCGGGCAGGCATTACAACGCACTTCGCAATCACCCGAAGAGCGAAAACTGATTCTCGATGCGATTGCCAAAGGAAACGGTTTACCTCTACATGAAAGCTGGGTCGCATCGCTTGAACAGGAATTAAAATCGGGAGATGCAAAACGAATCGAAAACGCTTTACCTGCATTGGCAGCAATTAAAACCGACCGTTTTAACAGCCAGCTTCAGGCCATCGGAAAAGATGAAAACCAATCGGCCCTGCTCAGAGTAAAAGCAATCTCTTCAATCGGCGGAAAATCAAACCGCCTTTCAGAAGAAGCCTTTTCGTTACTGATGGATATTCTGGAGAATTCACACAACGTCAACGAAACAAATATTGCTGCTCAATTGATTGGTAACTCCTCGTTGACGAAAAATCAATTACTGGAACTGGCACCGATGATTTCAGAAGCCGGACCAACTGTATTAAAAGAACTGCTGGCCCCGTTCCAGAGATCTCGCGATATTGAAGTTACCAAGCAGTTTCTGGAAGCCGCCGAAAATTCCCGCTTTGTGGTCAGCTTGCCTGTTCCTCTCATTTCCGATTTTGTCAAAAGATTCCCTGCAGAATTGCGTGATCGCGGTAACGCACTGCTTGACAAAATGATTAAAAATGAAGCCGAAAAACTGGCCAAGCTCGATAAACTAATTCCATTATTAAACAAGGGAAATCACGAAAGAGGCAAAAAACTGTTCTTCGAAGAGAAGTCTAAATGTGCAGCCTGCCATCAGATAAATGGCAAAGGGACAGCGGTCGGGCCGGATCTTTCCAACATCGGAGCCAACCGGGCTGCTCGCGATTTACTGGAATCGATCATCTTCCCTTCTGCGACAATCGTGAGAGACTACGGCTCGTTCAATGTTGTCCTGGCTGATGGTCGCGTGCTGACTGGCCTGGTGGCCCGGGAAGATAACGACATTCTCGAACTGCAATTACAGACGGGGAAAATTGAACGTATCCAGCAGGATGATATCGAGGAAGTCGTTCCCAACACCGTTTCAATTATGCCCAACGGCCTGGAAAAGACTTTGAACGAACAGGAACTGGCAGACCTGATTGCCTATCTGGTGACACTGAAGAAAGCAGAGTTGCTGTCTCAGAAACCGTAAAAAGCCGAGCGCATGAAAAAACCGGGCTGTATACCCGGCTCTCTCAGAAAAGCGTATTCTCATCTAATTATGGAGCGATCAACAGTGGTTGCTGCGAGTAAGGTTTATTTACTGGTGTATTTGACTGAGGAACGACGAACGTTCCATTCGGAGACTGAATAGCCGAAGGCTGTTGAGCGCGATACTGGAAAGAAATCCCGGTATGAGGTTGCTTATTCTTTTGTGTGGGAGCAGGAGTGAATTGTAATGCGCCCCCACTGCGTGGTGCAGGTGGAACCTGAATTTTCTGAGGTGGTACCGGCACCTGCCCCTGTGGTACCAACTTCTGAGAAGGAACATGGTGTCCCTGGTGAGCCGAGCCGCTTTCCTTTTGTGCGGGTTTCCTGTATGCAGAAAGTGAACGATACTCGCCAGGCAAACCGTTTTCACTCATACGTGAACGGGCATGGTATCGGTGCCAATACTGTTGAGAGTAAGGCATTTTAGCTGACATTCCCCACCCGGCAGCAGTTTGTGTCTGCGATAAAACATTCTTGTAGTTGTAAGGGCGAAAATGTTTATACGCGCCATAAAAAGGCATATATTGAATATAGCCATGCTGCCAGGTTTCCTGAGCATCATATGGATAAAGTTGATCTGAACCGAGCGGTCCGGAAACACCTTCTGCATAGCCTCCAGAATAGCCAGCGGGATCGTATTGGTTCAAATCCTGCGCGAAAACACTGCCGGTAACCAGCAGTAGTGAAGTGACAGCTAAAAGTATCATTCGTCCCGGCATGATGAACTTCCCCGAAGTCTGTAACAGGCAGGCTACCCGAGATGAATCGAGTTGCCTTCATTATTGTGCAATAATGCACGTTATAATCGTTAGATTTGGCAGCACTCCAACATGGCGCGCGATAAACCTGCAATCCCCCCTGATAACAGATCGGATTTTGTCAACAAATCCTCAAGACGATTTCGACAGGATCAGCCAATATAGCTGATATCACCCGCAAGTCAGGCTCCTTCAGGTATCAATTTCCCTCATTTCTCCTCGCCTTTGCCTAAATTAACATTAGACTGATATCAGAATTAACCAACCGAGTCGGATCTTAAGTCCTGACAGGCGAATATACTTTTTCGTCGCAACCCAAACTCCAACACATTTTTATCCGAGGTACGACAATGATTAACCGCAGTCTGTCAATTGCCCTGTTTCTGCTTATGGGCGGGGTCTGTTCTGCACAAAATAGTGCCATTATCGAATTGACTCCTCTAAATGACTCAAAAGTGGAAAAAGCACCAAAACCTGCTACTTCTGCTGTCGAGACAAAAAAGAGTGATAAGCAAGTAAGAAAGCCGAATGAAGAACCGGTGCCGTACGAATACCCGCAGGCTCATAATTTTGGAACACCAGTTGAGGTCGGTTCCGATCAACTGAATGTGCATCGCGGTTATTGGCTGCCAGGCGGTTATGAGCCACGCAGCGGTTCCCCTTATTTTAATTCAGTCCCCGGAGCACCGCCTCGCGGACCACTGGGCGGAACCGTTGCTTCCGGTTACACGGGCGGCAATCCTCAACTGGATCGCCACTCAGCCGGTGCCTACTACAGAAATAATTACAACAACAGATATAGCGGCGGATACGCAAATTCTGGTTACGGTGCTGGCTACAGTAACGGGTACAAGGGCGGATTCAACAACAATAGCAACAACGCGAACAGCTACAACAACGGTGGCTACGCAGACGGCGCAGCAATGAGCGGCGGGGCGGGCGGCGATCCGTACCAGTATCACTTTGGTCCCGGTTTCTACCGCAGCGGCGAACATGGTCATTTCCGTTTCCCATTCTACAGTTACCGACGCCCCTGGTACCACCCAGGCTTCGCCGGCTATAACCGCGATACCAACCTGCCCTGGTAATGATCAAGGTAACTCAATAAAGAACAAGCCGTGTGCCTGGCAGAGGTATGCGGCTTATTTTATTTCGAAATGCCTGTTTCGCTATGAAGTTGACAAGCAAACATAATGCGTATCATAATTCGGACAATACATCGAATCCATTTTACAGTCCATTATCAAAAGAATTAAAATATGGTTACCATTCTAACTATCGCGGCTGTTATAGTCACTGCGTTTGCTGCAAGTAAAGAAGACAATTCCGATCTCCTGCTCAATGTAAAAGTCCAACATCTTGTTGTCGATTCTGATCATGTCGAAATTGCTCTCAACGCAAACGCTCCCAAACAACTCTTTCGTAAAGGCGCTTGCCTTATTATTCGAGGCCTCGTTTTTACAAATGAGAAACTTCCCAGAAAAGAGATTATCGATTTCAAATTACAACGTCAGGAATTCAAAATAAAGCCTCGTGATTTCAAAGACGCGCAATGGAAAACAGTTAACATCAGAGAGGCAAGAGTAGTTTTGAATTGGTGCAATGAATTTTCAGAACAAACAACTCTGCATGAGAACTGCAATCCTGTAATCACAATGCCTCTTCCTAAAAGAAAAGATAGTGAGTGGGACAATAGAGTATTGCATCCGCGATTGGCAAAGAAACATCAAAAGGATCAGGATGACACTGTGCTTTTTCGATACATTGATTTCAGCACAAAGCCCGGATTCTGGTATCGCTATCGTGTGCAACTTGAAATACGAAATCCAGACAACAGAGGAACAACAAAAACCAAATGGAGCGATCCTTCGGTGTTGTGCAAACCTTGAAATGTGATATTGTATTGACTACATACTTTATTGCCATAATTGCAGAATATTAACAAGTGCAGGTTGTTTTTAGATGGAAGCACATATCTTCAAGGTGTCATTATTTCGTGAGAAGAAAATTTTCAGACGTATTGCATGCTTGGGAGAGCAAACATATGATGATTTGCATCTAGCCATCTTCTCTGCGTTTGATCGAGAAGAAGAGCATCTCTACTCATTCTATTTTCCGTTCAAGCCGACAAAAAGCATCAGAGTCATCAGGAAGTCTGTTGAGTTTTGTCATCCGATGGCAATTGATAATTGGAGCAGCCATGATCAGTATGATGCCAGTGAAGAATTTATTGGGAGTACTCAATTAGAGATAAAACAAAAGTTTTACTACCTCTTCGATTATGGGGATGAATGGTGGCATGAAGTAACTTATGAAGGTGTGGAAAATTGTAATGAAAAAAAGTACCCCGCTATTCTTTTGAAAAAGGGAGAATCGCCGCCGCAATATCCAGAATATGATGAAGACGGTTACGAATAGGCTCAGGCCAGTTGAAGAAATCTGGAGCATTTCGATTCGCCGTAATAAAGTTCGATGCTTCTATGAATAATTCATCCGACCATCAAAAATATATCCTGACCACCACTCGCCTTCGATTGCGCCAAATGACAAAAGGCGATTTGAATTTTGTGGCGAAAATGTTGGCTTGTCCCGAGGTAATGCAATATTATCCGCAGGTTTATAATCGGGAAGAAGCAGCCGAGTGGTTGGGGCGGCAGTTGATTCGCTATCGTGAAGATGGTCATGGTTTGTGATTGGTTGAAGATCGAAATACGAGGGAGCCAATCGGTCAAGTCGGCGTGATTATCCAACAAGTTGAAAGGCAGTCGATTGTGGAAGTCGGTTATTTAATCGATCAACCATTCTGGCAAAAAGGCTATGCGATTGAAGCAGCCTCTGCCTGTAAAGAGTATGCTTTCAGGCAGCTTCGGGCAGAAATTGTTCATAGTTTAATTCGCCCCGCCAACATTCCTTCCCAACGGGTGGCGTTACGAAACGGCATGAAACCGATTCGGTTGGTTTCGTTCAAAAACCTCGACCACCTGCTGTTCGGAACCTGTTCCAAATAGTGAATGCCATTTTGTCTCATCCAGGATGATACCTTACTCGCTCGGTGCGAACGCTTCAAGAGAATAGATTTCTCAAGTGGATGGTGTTATTGTACGCTGCATGGTCGTAAATGAATTTCAAGACCTTCTTACATAATCACGACATCATCGCCACTCCCGTTGGGGCAGCAATTATTATGAATAAACAAATCATCTGTTTTCTTTTTTTCGCGATGGCAGCATCTGATTCATTTGCAGAATCAAAAGCTCCTGTGATTGAACTGTTTGATGGCAAGACGTTTAATGGTTGGAAAAGTAATCCACAATATTGGCGTGTTGAGAATGGTGCGATTGTCGGAGAAATCCCCAAAGGGAAAACCCTCAACACGAATACGTGGGCTGTCTGGAAGGGAAAGCTGACCGATTTCGAATTGCGGTTGCAGGTAAAACTGACAGGATCAGCCGGTGCGAATTCCGGGATACAGTTTCGGTGTCAGGTTGATAATGTGAATCATGTTTCCGGTTACCAGGCCGATCTCGATCAAGGGGTAACGTGGCTGGGTAGAATATACGATGAACATGGGCGGGCGCTATTGGTGGAACGTGGCTCGCGAGTAGCGATTGCAGCAGACGGTACCCGGCAAGTCGAAACGTTCGCCCCTGCAGATCAGTATGCGGTGCTGTTTCGTGAAAACGATTGGAACGACTACCGCATCATTGCCCTTGGCGAGCGTGTTGCCGTTTACATCAATGGGACACTCTTCAGCGAAATGCGGGATCATCAAATCGATCAACAAGATTTAAGTGGTTCTCTCGCGTTACAACTTCATAGTGGCGGTCACACAAAAGTAGAGTTCCGCAACATCCGTCTCGAAGTTCTCAAAGGTGATGATGCACGACTGGGGGAGTTCAAGCTGAAAGCGGATACGAAGAGACCTCAACAGAAAGAGAAAGAACCTGGGATCGTGCCTAAAGATTCCCAGGGAGAAGATCTGAATCTCGGTTTTGAAAAAGGGTCGCTTGTCGGCTGGAAGGCGACCGGAAATGCTTTTGACAAACAGCCTGTTAATCAAGATGGTATTTCAAAGCGATGGCCCAAGCAGATCAGCAACAAGAATGGCGATTTTTTTATTGGTGGTTATGAAATTGTTCAGGATGGTGGAACCGGGACGCTGACCTCTTCCCCGTTCAAAGTGACACACCCTTATGCAACGTTTCTGATTGGCGGGGGCAAAGAGAGATTAACTCGTGTGGAAATCATCAAGCCGGCTACGGGGGAACAGGCTGAAACGGTTATCTTTGCCGCATCGGGGAATCAGCAGGAACAGATGCGGCGGGTTCTGGTTGACTTACGTCAGT
>WFOZ01000370.1 GCA_015487825.1 Planctomycetaceae bacterium | reverse complement strand
GGCACATAGAATCCGGTAGAGTCAGAAATCATCTCAAACGAACGAAAACAGGTGGGAAGGAGGACCTTTCCACCTGTGCGTTCCCAAGCAGGAGCTTGGGAACGAGTTGAACCTGACGCTGTCCAGTTAGGATCGCTCGAACAATAACTGTCGTAACTTCGATGTTCCGTTTTCTTGGCTGAAGGCCACACAAAATAGCCCCAAATAGGCATGCGTATCAATGTACGTTGCGGCGCACCCTACTGCTACAAAAAACAGGCGAAGGAAATTTCCTGCGCCTGTTTATCAAGTGGTGGATAACGGTATCAAAGGTTACTTAGGAGGCGTCTCCTTTTTCGGTGGAGCTTTGGGGCTCTCCGGTTTAGGTTTTGCTGGAGCCTTTGCAACCGTTTTGGCAGGTGCCTTTTCCGTCTTAGAAGCATGTTTTTTACTTTTGCCTTTGTCGAGCAGAATCGGACTCCATTTATGTTCCTTGCGGGACAGAATTTCGTCAATCACTTTTTCGACCGCATCAGCTTCTTTCACTTTTCCTTCTTCTCGGGCATGTTCGACGATTTCGCGTGCCTCTGGAATCAATTCCATGTAGAAGTGCTCGGAGACTTCGTACATACCATGCCAATGAGCGTAATCGGGAGCCATCATCGATGCACCGTGCCTTGCCCGGCGTCCTTCATGATGCCAGAGGTAGAACCAGGTATATTCGATTTTTTCATCGAACGGGATTTTTGTAATCAGTCCCTGTTTCTTCAATTCTCCCATGATTGCTTTACCCGGCTTGGCGAACTTCTCGTTGAACAGGACAACGAAGTCGTCGTACTGACTGTAGAAGTTGTCGATATAGTCCGGCGTATGGCAATGGGCACAGACATCTTTCATCTCGCCTCTTTTTTCCAGCGCGGTTGAGTAAACCAGTTTTTCCCGTTCCGCAGGATCTGTCGTTTTCACAACCTTTCCGTCTTTGGTGGTATCCATTGCCAGGCTGACTGGTGGACGGTTTGTCCAGGAAAGCCGAGTTCCGGGATCGTGTGTAATTACTCCACCATTTCGGCTGTTGCCAGACATGTGGCAAGTCGCACAAGTAGGTGCCTGGGTATAATCTTTGCCGAGAATCCACTCTTTAGCATCCAGATTCAAATGTTCTTTCAAGTCGCGATAAGCGACGCCGTGTTTGGATTCTTCAAAGATTTCTTTTTGTGGATGGTCCGGTCCCATGTGACATTTGCCACAGTTTTCCGGCTGTCGGGCTCGTCTTGGTGAGAAATCGTGTCGTGAATGGCAAGCAGAACAGGAGCCACGTGAGCCATCCAGATTCAAACGTCCAATTCCTGTATTGGGCCATGTGTCAGCATGAAGCTCAGGTCGACCATCCTTATCTTTTTTGATATTTGCAACAACCTCTTTAACGGTTGGTAAACCGTTTTCATCTGGTTTGAGGTCTTCAAAAGTAATTTTGCTACCATCTTTGCCCACCAAACCAACTTTACTGCCGTGACATTGACGGCAACCGACAAACGCACTGGCGGAACCGTTTACTTCAATAATTTCCGGACGGCCAGGAGTTGGTGAGTGCGGATTGAAGAAGCTGCGACCACCTTCATCATCACGAAAACCTTCGACTTTTTCAGCCAGGAAGTTATCGAGCGAAGCAAGAATGTTTCCTGCCTTGGAGTGATGCGAGTGCTGGAATTCTTCTGCTTCTTTCTTATGGCAGCGAGAACAATCCTTTGGTGTAACGACAGTTGCAATCAATTCGCCGTAATGCTTAAAGGCGTCTGCGTCCTGTTCCTCTGCCTTATGGCATTCAACGCAACCAACACCTTTCAATGCGTGGGTACTCCCTTCCCAATGATCGATAATTCCGGGAGTCATTTTTTCCTGTCCATGACAATCGACGCAGCCTTTGGACGTTACAGGAACTGAAACGTGCGTCACAGCCAGTCCTGCCTCCTCTTTCTTCTTCACAACTTCAAGTGCCTGAACGAGCACCAGAGATGCCAGGAAAATGATACCCAATACGCCAATTACAATTCGCTTCGTTTGAAGTTTCATGACTTGCTCTTCTTAAATTTGCACTTTCAAAATGGACTCTACGACTGCCTACAATACTTGGCAACTCTCGTTTCTCTACAACTAATGCAGAGCCTCCCAGACTGTCATTCCCACGAGCATGAACACGCCCGCGATGCCGATCCAGACATAAATATCATCACGCTTGGTAATCTTGCAGATCATCGCATCGATAAACGGCCAGACAAACATTACAAATACAATAAATCCGGAACTCAATACCGCAAATGTTCCAGGGAACCACTTAAGCCACAGGAATGATGGATAGAAGAACCACTCCGGTTTAATATGCTCCGGTGTTGTTAACGGGTCAGCGTGTGTTCCCATTCCTGCAGGATAGAGAGTCGCCAGAACAGAGAGCAGAATCATCAGGACAAGTCCGACAATCAACTCTGTGTAAAGATGATCGGGAAAGAAATCGAAATGCTTCGGGCCTGCTTCAGGCTCATCTTCAAATTGCAATTCTGAAATTCCCTGTAATCGCAATATGGCGATATGCAAACCGATTAACATCACCATTAACGTAGGTAATACTGCTGCATGTAAAATGAAAAATCGCGGGATTGTGTTTTCGTTATAAGCCTCACCGCCCAACAGCATCTGCTTGATGGTACTACCAACAACCGGGACAGTATCGCAAATATTAGAAGCAACGGTTACTCCCCAGTAACTGAGCTGTTCAAAGACAAGGCTGTAACCGGTAAAACCAAGCAGCAGCGTGCATAGCAACAGGCACATGCCGATCATCCAGTTAATTTCCCGAGGCTTGCGGTAAGCAGCGGTAAAATAAATCCGCATCTGGTGCAATACCACCGCAGCGATCATCAATGTCGCAGCCCACTTGTGGACACTTCGAATGTACCAGCCAAAACTGACTTCATTCGTAATGCGCCCAATGGATTCAAACGCGGTTTCCGGTGAAGGCTGGTAGTACATTGCCAGCAGAATCCCGGTAACAATTTGAACCACGAACAGATACGCCGGGGTACCTCCCAGGCACCACCACCAGCGCCGCATATGATTGGGGACAGGTTCGTTGGTAAGCTCTGCCAGGTCGACGCCGGAAAGAGGTAACCGCTCTTTGAACCAGTTGCCTATGACTCCCATGATTGTCGTGTCCTCGTTGGTGCTTTCATTCTCAACAAAGAGAAGCCGGATCGAATGTCAATACAGACGAATAAGTTTTCAGACAAGTGATCTTGTCCCGGCTTTAATATATAACAGTTCGTTTTCAACCTTCAGTGTAAAATGTGGTAACGACTGCCCGGCCGCTTTCGGTGGCCCTGCTGTCGGTTTCCCTTTCGGATCGAACGCCCCGCCATGGCAGGGACAGAAGTAACGGTTGTTGCTCGATTCCCAATGAACCTGACAGCCCAGATGCGGGCAAACACTGGACAGGGCAATAAAATCGGCCTCGCTGCCCTTCATCCCCATGCGCGTAATAACTGCTTTATCACCCGCAGGAGAGATAAATGTCAGGGAGTCTCCCTGTTTAAATGAATTCACCTCTGCAACAAACTGCCAGCTTTTGTTTTTATTTTCAGACTGGCTCGATGGATACAAAAAACGCACAATCATCGATGCGAAGTATCCATATCCGGAAACCAGCCCCCACCCCATCCACCATCCGGAAAATCGGGCTATAAACGAGCGTCGATCGTCTCCCCCAACGGGAGGGGTTTCTGCTTTTTCAGCCTCTGATGTCATGACTGAATCTTTCATTTCTCTTAAACTCAAATGCGAACAAACTCGATCTCACTAACTCAGATTTCAGGACAAAGATAACCAATACGACTACCTCCATACTCCATTACATCTACCTATATCGTTATTACCACAGGAGTGAAAGAGTAAAATCCCTTACTGAGACACTATGCCGCATGGATAATTATAATTTATGATTGTTTTTAGAGTTGACAATCTGTTTTTTGGTGTTTGCAAGTCTGCCTTAATGCATTTTTACGGGCTGAAATTGGTCTCATTCTCTGAATTATAAATGACTGTTGCCTCTGCAGAATTCGAATCGACTTTAGCTGGTAGCGAATTATGGATTGGATTGTTTTTCCACCACTGATTTGCCTGTTTGCTGCTCCATTGATCTGCACATTGACAATGCTCGAACGCATCGAGCAGCTCTGTAATATTCTGATACCTCTCAGACGGTTTCTTTTTCAGACATTTCAGGACAACTGCTTCAAGATCTGGAGGAATAGAAGAAACCAGCCTGGAAGGAGGCACTATCTTTCCGCCGGCATGGGCTGCAATCAGTCGAACAATGTTGGTTTCAGGAAAAGGTGGTTTACCGGTCAAAAGAAAGTAGGCAACTCCACCAAGAGAGTAAATATCAGCTCGGCCATCTACCTGCTCGTACGAAGAAGCCTGCTCCGGGGGCATATAAAGTGGCGTGCCGCTGAAGGAAGAGCCGGACTTTTCAGTTTCGCCTGATTCAACTTCGTGCTCTTTGACCAGACCAAAATCGAGCAGCTTGGCGACATCGAAAATGCCTCCTCGATGGGTGGCAAAAATATTCGCCGGTTTAATATCCCGATGAATGAATCCAACCGAGTGCGCTTCATTCAGGGCAGCGCAAACCTGTTTCAGAAAATGAACTGCTCGTGAAGGAGCAAGGGGACCGAATTGTTCAACCAGCTCTGCCAGACTCAAACCCGGCAGCAACTCCATCACATAGTAAAAAGTGCCCTGGTCGGTGTGACCGTAATCGTAAATTTCAATCGTATTCCAGTGTGTCAGCTTTGCTGTAGTTTTCACTTCCCGTTCAAAATGCTGGATAGCAGAAAGATCCGATTCGCACTCCGTCTTTATCAGCTTGATTGCACAAGGGCGTTTGAGCAGAACGTGCTCTGCTTTGTGAACTTCTCCCATTCCTCCTTTGCCAAGTTGTTCTATCAGTCGATACTGTCCCAGTTGACGCGCACGAAATGCTTCCCGGCGTGATGAACTGATAATGTGGCTGCCATATATACCGATAAAAGCTGCGGCAATAGGAAGTGAAAAAGGACGGGCAGTCAGATCGGTACTCAGACTTTGAGCAACATCTGCAGAAAACCAATTCAATCCCCACACGATTAACATCGGCAGCAGAGAAACAGGGAGCATAATGATCGCGGCTCGCTTCATCGGATTGGGAATAAAAATTCCGTAGATAAGCAGCAGCAGACACCAGCCTCCCTCAAACAGATACTTCACTGCAACAACAGAAGTGGTTTCCTGCTGTGCCGCAAAATCGACCATTTTGGTTACCATCATTAACGCAACTTGTAATATTACCAGGCCAAAAACAATAAGCTCTGTCGCCCTCAACCTTGCCAGGGAATAGGAACATGCTTTTCGCAAACTGAACAGGCAACCCGCAATTGTTACCAGAATGGAAATCCGCAGCAGAATCAGAGAATCGAATCTGTTCAATATATTGGCCATAAACGAAATTGAAAGCAGGATCGTAAGCACCAGAGTGGCAGAGCGAAGACGGCTCTGCAGAATAACGGCCAGCTCATCTCCATAAACAGGAGAACTACCTGCGATAAAACCGATATTCGCCCGTTCTGCAGATGTCGCGGCTTTGTCTGTCATTCCCGATTGGTCTTCTGAAGCTGTCATAGATTCTATCTCAGGATCGCTCGAACAATTACTGTTCGATTTCATTTTTATTCGCGGCAACTTGCTAGCCGCCATTCAACGGTAAATGAACCACTACATAAAACAGATAAGAACCGCGGCTGATTCTGATTACTGTTGAGTTGTAACTATTCAGCGGTAATTGGTATGGACTGGATTTTTCCTCGTTCCCAAGCTCTACCTTGGGAACGAATTGAACCTGGCACTGTCCAGCTAGCACGTGAATAATTCAGGATAGTAGTACGAAACAAGGAAATTAACTGTTCATTCTATCAGAAGCAATGAAGGCAACTTTTTCAGAGAAAATGGTCTGAAATAATCAAAAAATAAGAAAAATGACGATTTATTGTGGATTCACACAGAAAGACTCGTTTAGAGAAGCAGAAACATTACTTAAACACTTACTTCAAGTAAGGAGATCACCGTGAAGTGGAATAATATAATAACTCTGACATGCGTGCTGGCTTTCGCCTTTACCACTCGGTTGGATGCAGGATTTCGGATCCGACTGGTTGCCGACAAACCAGATGATTCAGGCACCAGAGAGCCACGGGAGCCTAAGGAACCACGAGAACCTAAGGAGCCGAGAGAGCCACGGGAACCGAGAGATCCACAGGAGCCCAGAGATGCACAGGAGCCCAGAGAACCACGAGAGCCCAGAGAACCACGAGAGCCCAGAGAACCACGAGAGCCCAGAGAACCACGAGAGCCTAAGG
>WFOZ01000369.1 GCA_015487825.1 Planctomycetaceae bacterium | reverse complement strand
TTCCTGCAGTTTGATAGCCGATGCCATCTCCTGAATTTCGCACAAAATAAGCACTGATCGCCCCCAGAACAGCAGCAATACTCAGGTGAGTGGCCGGTCTGGTGATGCCAAAATCAAAGAGCGCATGCACCAGCTGGCTGGTCAGCAGGAACAGGGCTGTAATTCCGAGCGAATAACGAAAGCCAGCCAGCTTGCGGGATGAATTCAGTAGTTTTCCGGTCATTAGAAACAGACAGATAACAATCAGCATTACCAGCGAAAAACCAACCATTCCCAATTCCAGAGCCCACTCCACGTATTGATTATCCGCATTCACAAACCAGCCATAATTTTCATGTGGCTGGTACGGTCGATTCACCATGGAATAGGTCCCTAAACCTGAACCAAACAGGCCAAAATCCTGAATCGCCGGCCAGGTACTTTTCCAGTGCTGAATACGCCCGATCTCCTCTATGTTCATATCCCGAAGCAGCGCAAAACGTGTGAATAAGTCGTTTCCCCAGCCAAACCAAACGGCCAGTGTGGAAAGACCAGCCAGGAACCCAATGGCAACCAGCAGCGTCTTTCCACTTCGAAACGCCATCGCCAGAACGACCACAGATGCGATTGTCGCACTGAGAATTCCACTTCGGGAAAGCGAAGCAACGATACCTGCAGCAATTAAAACTAGCGAGACTCCGATCAGCAGACGGTTTTCTCCGGAGCGATCTGCTTGATGGTGATACCCCTGTTCCTCCCGGCTGGAAAGACAGGACATTAACAACCCGACACCAGCAGCCAGGCAAACCAGTAAGTACGCTGAGGCGTTGTTCCTGTTCACGAAAGAGGCAAAAGGCTGCCCGCCATGCTCCAGCTGGTAGATGCCGTAAATTGCACCATTCCAGCGAAATTTTTGGATCATTCCAAACAGAGAGAGGACCACTCCGTTTGCTGTGAGAGCCAGAAACAGAAAACGCAATTTTCCCGGCGTATTCCATAAACCCCCTGAAAACAGAAAGACAGCGAACCCTGTTGCATACATCGCAAGAGTATGGCGGGTTTTATAGGGAACAGAGGAGACAGCAAAACGGTTTCCTTCTGACTGGACAGCCAGCTGCGCAGCCTCTACCAGTTCTGCATCGATCACCTGCTCAAGGCGTTCAATCGGATGACTGCTTAAAGGGAGTAGCTGAAGTGCCGGATAGACAACAAGAATCCCCAGTAAAATGGAAACCTTGGAGATTGAATTATCAGACTGTTTGAAAAAAGAGGCCAGGCCCGTTAGTAGCGAAAGCAGAAGAAAGAGCACCGCAGTAATCAAAGCTGCCCAGTAAGGAACTCCACCAATCATCCAGGGAACTGCCAGCAGGCTTCCCAGAAACAGTCCGCGCCCCAAGTTTAAAGCGATGCCGGGGATTCCCGTCTGCGGAGGATACTCAGTGGAAGTATATTCTAACATTTTGCCATCAACACAGGGAGCAGGGAAGTCATTCAGGGAATTGATATATCAGGCATAATAACATGACATACTACCCCGCACGGCTGGTTTATTTTGACAGTCGTAACCATATGGGTGCTTTACAAATCGCACAAGCCGTAAAGAAATTGAACATCAGTAGTACAAAGTCCGACCACTTCCCTCCTGGTGAGGCCTCAACATATTTCAGTCATATTTCTGAAATATCACTTAAAAACAGGTACTGTACACGAAAAACTGTGCCTGATCAGGGAGTGTTCCCAGTTACGTATCGCAACCGAAGATAACTCACCGAACAGGCACAAGATATGTATTACGAAGAGGCGATTTGAAATATAGGCAGGCCGAATGGAAACTTACGGACTGGCAACACCATTATCGTTATTGTTATTTCCAGCCAGGAATCCAGCCGCACCGGCTGCAGCCGCACCAAGTAAACCGCCTCCGCCACCAACTCCTCCTCCGCCAGTACCTGAACCACCACCTCCACCGCCCGTTCCTCCACCGCCGGGACCACCACCAAATGGTGCTCCTCCAACGCCCCCGGGAGCTCCCGGGCCACCGGAGCCAACGTTCATCGACTGATTCACGGTATTGAAATCCTCAGGGGGTGTCGTACCAGCCGCCGCTACACTTACTGCCTGATTCATCGCTGCAGGAGCAGAGCCGATCACTATATTTGTAATTAGTGAGATTGCACTTTTTATCTCGTTATTGATATTTCCGATTTGGTCCTTAACCAGAATAGAGATCACAAGCACACGGCTCTGACCGGTAACTACCATGGCATACCGACCATTTTCGGCTCCCTGTAATTCAGCTATCCCATCTGCATTCGTAATGCCATGAGAAGCAATTTGCTCATTCCGCACTAAATGAACGGACAGGCCTTCGGTTGTTTGGGCAACACCGTACTGATCAAGTAATTCAAGCAGTCGAACACGAACAACACCATCCGCTCCGCGTCCTACCACATCATTCATGGAAACCAACGATGTATTTTCATTATAGCGATACTCTTTTCTCGCTCCTGCAGGAGTAGAACGGCTCTCTTTGGCCCGTGCCAGCAAAGAGTCGATAACAGCAGATTCCTGAACAGGAACCAGAGCAAGCTTGACTGTCAATTCTCCTTCTTCGGTACCGCTGACCAGGTAAGATCCAATTGCGGCAAACCCATCAACGGACCTGGCAACAATCGAATAAACGCCGGATGATAACTGAGGTACCTGAGCCACTCCACCAGGACCAATCGAGTATGTACCTACAACTGTTCCTTTACGAATCAGCTTCACACTGCCATCGCCAATTGGGGGAAGCTGATCGACACCAACGTTGGCGTTACCAAGTACAAACTTCATCGCCCAGTAGAGAGATTGTGATTTTGCGGCTTTTGATACGGGAGCAGCTATCAGCGGTACTGCAGGTGCAGAATTTTCATTTGCAGCAGCTGCCGCCAGAAGATTGCCGCTTTCAGACGCCTCAACCGTTTCTGAGACAGCCGGCGCAGGAGAAATCTCGACTTCCGCCATGTCACTCTGGGTAATGTCCGAAGGATGGCTAATGACGAGATTTACTGTAGGAAATGCCACAGCGGTACCAACAGCCAGCATGATTGCAGCTAAAAAAAGTGTCGCAGATGAGGTGACTCGATTCATTTCTCTACCCTCGTAAGCCCTGGATTCTTCGTCAATGTTCACTACCCGATAATAATATCCATGATTTCAACTCAGGAATCAACACCCAAACAACACATTATTGGGAAAATAGGGGATATATCACTGCGATTCATCGAATTGTGATAGCAAACATACACTTTTAGGACTGTTTTGGATTTTGCAGGTAAATGATGGCATCAATGAAGTATCCAACTTAAGAATGGGTAGTTTAGAGAATGTGTTCCGAGGTTAAGGGAATCAAATTCCTCAGAAACTACACAACCGGACAGAGTGTAGAAGGCGAAAGAACCGTTAATGCCGATGGAGACAACAAACCTTTCTCAGTTTAACCTGAGCAGAGGTACTTTACTGACAGGCAGTCATTTTTTCCTAAAAGGAATTTGATGGTGGATCACGCCAAATTACTAATCTGCACTGGAATGTTACTGCTTCTCTTGGGTGTTGGATGCGCCGGCACCGGGTCTCAACATAGTTCGGTTTCGAACTATAAGAATCAGGCAGACTCGATGCCGTCCCGTAAGAGGATGCTCATTATTGCCAAAACTTATGAAGACCAGGGGCATGACCAGCGAGCGATCACGGCGTATCGTCAGGTAGCTAAGCGGTATCCGAAAACCGAACAGGCCAGATTTGCACAAGACAGAATTATCGCACTGAATGGTTCTTCCGAAGAGAAAAAGACTTCTGAGACGCTGGAAGAAACCATGCTGGCTGATTCAACTGCCAGAGCGGATTCATCTTCTGTCGTTGAACAGGACGAAGCTGAGCAGGTCGTAGCCGAGAAAGCTCAACTCGAGCAAGAACAGACCGAATTACCATTCTCTGAACTTCCTCTGCCTGATCAACTTGTAGAAGTAACAGAAAGCAAGTCTGAGGCACCTGCTGATGAAAAAGCAGTTCCAGACAGCACCGGCAGCCAAGTTGCTGAAAACGACGAGGCCGAGGATGCAAAATGGCCTGAATGGTCAGATAACAAAGTTGCATCAAAAAAACCTGAAGTTGAGCCCGCAGATAAACCGTCCGAATATCCTTCGATCTATCCTGTAGCAGAGACTGCTCAGAAAAAGGAATACAAGGAAGAAATTCTTTCGCCACCTGCCGCTCCCATGATTGCCTCAGCTGCGAGTGATGAAGATGAAAAAAACGAACAACAGGCTGCCGAACAGAAAAACGAGATCCCGATTTTTGTCGCGGTCCCGGAAGATTTATCGTGGAAAGATAGTCGCAAGAAAACAGAGACCAAACAAGAAGGCTGGGTTGCCTCCAGCAAAGAGACTGAGCCTGTCACAGAAGCGATCACTCAGGCTGAGCCTGTTGCCGAATCTGAACCAGCCATCGAATCTGAACTCAGTGTCGAACAGCAGGAGCAGGTTAATCACCGTCTGGCTTCCCTGGCTTATCTGATTGGAAATGAAGAGTCTGTTACAGATGATGCACTCGATTCTCTGGAACTGCTTTTGGAACATGAAGATCAGCATGTGAGAATCAATAGTGCAGAAGCTCTGTTTCGCCATCAACGAGGAAGTGAAAAAGCATTGCAGGCTATTACCAGTGCCTTTACCTCAACTGACGAATCGATTCGCTTCATCGCACTGCATGCTCTGGTGAGTGCCTACCGACAGGCACCTGAAGAAACGATTCAGGTGATGATGGATCAGCTTGAAGCAGATTCACCTTCCGTGCAGCGTCAGGTTGTCTTACTACTCGGAGAATTCAGAGGACACTCAGGGACTCTCGTTCCCCGTCTTCAGCAGCTGGTCGATAATCATCCGGATCAGGAAGTCAGGGAAGCTGCTTTGTTGTCATTGGTTTGTCTTAAAGAATAGTTGTGAAGTACGGCGTCTTCTTACGAGGAAGACGGATCGTATTCGGCCAGGTTGCCGCAGTAGAACGAAATACTTACACATTGGAACATGGACGTGAAACAGCGACTTCTAAATATTGTTTTAGTGACCCTGGTAACGGGCAGTATCACCGGCTGCAGTAATTTCTGGGATCAGATTGACGAGACGATTTTCGTGATGCGCACCAAAGGTGATGCCAAGCATGCCTGGAAGCATTCGAAAAGAGCCTACAGAGGTCTGGAACATAATCTGGATGATTTCGGACAGGGATTCGTAGATGGCTATGTCGCTGTTGCAACTGGGGGCGATGGTTGCCCACCTGCTTTGCCTCCCCGAAAATACTGGAAAACAAAATACAGTACTCCCAAGGCTAAAAAGTTAGTCATCGCCTGGTTTGATGGTTACCATCACGGGGCTGCCGCTGCCATGGCTGATGGTGTTTCAGCTTCTCGACGAATCCTGACCTCCGGCGAAATTTATCACAAAGTCAGAGAGCATGTCGAATACGAACCAGGCAACAACGACAACTTCGGTTCACATCAGGATTATCCGGAAGTGATTGCCCCGATGCCGGAACCGGTTCAATTGCCTCAGGCTCCACAGCCGTTGCCGGTTATCAAAAAAGATAAAGATAAAAAAATTCCTTTGACACCACCTGCCAAGCCTTATGTTCCCAAAGAAGTAGAGAAGAAGAAGTGATAGACGCCGTTCATAATGGCGGTGATGAATTGTAAAACGACAGGATACCAATCCTGAAATATAACCGTAAGAAATGATTTCTCTATAATCATTGCGTACACACAGGGAAGTGGATCTCGACAATGACCAGATCATATGTTTTTTCTAAACTGAGTTGCCTGCTGATGTTGACCACATGTGGATGCGCGCAGTATTCCTCATTCGACATCCCCGCGATTCCTGCTCATCGAGTTCCTGCAGAATTTCTCGGGAGAAGCCGCGAGATTATGCAGGATATTTCAATCTCCAGATTAAGGCAGTCTCCACCGGTAGCCTACCAGTTAGCTCCCGGAGATGTTCTCGGAATTTATATCGAATATGTACTCGGAGAACCGGAAGGTGCTCCACCGGTTCACTTCCCGGAGGCAGGTGATCAACCTCCCGCCATCGGTTTTCCGATTCCGGTCCGGGAAGATGGCACACTTGCTTTGCCACTGGTTCCACCAATCCCTGTTGAAGGTCTCACCCTGGAACAGGCAACAGAAAAAATTCGTAACATCTACACCGTTAAAAACCAGATTCTGAAGCCGGGTCAGGACCGAGTGATTGTCACTCTCATGAAACGCAGACAATTTCGCGTGTTGGTAATACGTGAGGAAGCGG
>WFOZ01000368.1 GCA_015487825.1 Planctomycetaceae bacterium | reverse complement strand
GTTTGCGAACGGCTCGCAAATTTCAGAAAAATATCAGTTTGGTTCCGGCTATGCCGGGTTAGGGATTGAAGACGCAGTAGTTTTCTTCAAATGACTCTAAACTGTCGCCGTCCTGCTAATCAGTCAGAACTCCTATGAAGTTAATGGAGGTCTTCTAAAGATAGCCGAAAGGAGATTCCAGGCAGGAGTCAAATGAACAGTTTTTGAAAAGTCAGATTGACACAAATCGGGCCAACCGGTAGAAGCCTGTCTGTTTGACCTATTCGGGCGAAACGAAGCCTGCTCATTTTGAACTTTAATCTCCTGGGATACTATGCGAAACTCTATCTCTATTGGGCTGTTAGCCTGCTTTTTGTTGGTTGGTTGTTCAAAAAGCGAACAGAATGATTCAAAAGCGGTTTCCAAATCAACTTCGGAGCAAAAGGAGACCGCCCAGAAACAGGAGAAAAAGCTTGATCCGAAAATCGTCATGAAAAAAGTTCAAGCTTTTTATGATGAGGGAAACTATCGAGCTGCATTTCCATTGCTCAACCAGCTGCATGCACAGAAAATCTGCCCGCCTGCAGGGTACGCACTTCGAGCTCAGATTCTGGATCATAGCGGATTGACTTCTCAGGCAATTTCTTCACTGACGCTGGCGTTAACTAAAGAAAAAGACCGGGCGGAGTGGCACAATATGCTTGGCTTGCTTCTAGTTAAAATCAAGAAGTTGCCCATGGCTCAGCAGGCTTTTACAAAAGCTGTAGAAATCGACCCGAAATTTTCGAAAGCGTATAACAATCGCGGTTTGATGTACATTGCGATGCAGGAATTTGGAACCGCCATTAACGACTTCAACGAAGCGATCCAGACTTCACCCAAGTATGTGGATGCTTACAATAACCGGGGATACGCTTATCTTGAAATGGGGAATTATTCCAAAGCTATTGAAAACTTTACACGCTCAGTTACTCTTCAACCAGACTACGTGAAAGGTTACAACAACCGTGGTTTTGCTTTGATCAAGATGGGGAATTCTGAACAGGCGATTGAAGATTTCACCAAAGCCATTGAACTCTCACCCTACACGGTCAAGCATTATCTGCATCGTAGAGATGCTTATTTGGCGATAAAAAACGAAGAGGCTGCCCGAGAGGATCTGAAGCAGGCTCAATGGGTACAGGGGCTGCTCTTAATCAGTAATAAAATTACTCGTGACGATGAAAATGCAGAGCTGTTTGTTGAAAGAGCCAAGCACTTCCTCTCAGCGAAACAGTATGACAAAGCGCTGGAAGATGTCGCACATGCTCTTAAAGAAGACAAGACGCTGGCAGAAGCCTATACAACAAAAGCTCGTGTCCAATTCGAACAAGGGGAATATCAGCCTGCAATCGCCAGTTGCAACGAGGCACTGAAGCTTGGTGACAGCTTTCAGGCTAGCTCTCTACGTGGGGATATCTATCTTGCGATCGGAAAAGTTGATGAGGCAATTGCTGATTTCGAAGCGGTTCAACGTTTTGACTCAGAAGTTGCCAAAGCATTTTGGCAGCGGGCAGATATCAGGAAAGAAAAAGGGGACGCAGCCGGTGCAAAATCAGACCGCGCAACCGCATTGAAACTCGACCCCCAAATTGAACAACGCATCATTAAATAAGGCTCTTTGCGTTGAGAAATTATAGATGTCGTGTGCCACGGCTCTGTGAGCCGTGTTTTCAGCAAGGTGAGTTGCCTGCAATCATCAGATACGCGTTACCTTTCGGTACTCTGTTGTTCCTGAACAGGATGGAGTACCGCATTATTGCTCTTCAATTAAAATCGACCAAGGGGATGTCCATCATTTTTGCTGGAGAGTTTTTGATAGAGACCTCCTGCAGGGAATTCGTTGTTGAAGGCTTGGGAGTCGAGATTTTCGCTGATCATTCTGACTGCTCCATCGCACATCAGAAAAAATGATCCACCGGGATGCAGGCTGGAGAAGGCCCCCGGATTGGAATTCATTTCATTGCCGAAACTGCAATCAGTCACCTGATCTGTTTCGATACTGTTGCTTCGCACGCCCGCCCAGATCCCCGCTGCACTGTTTACCGAGCGTTCTCCCACCATAAAAGTATTTGATGTACCATCTGTAATATCCCTGAATCTGACACTGCTGCACCACCAGAAAATGCCGTTGGTTCGCAGTGGCGTAATCAAATTCCCCGGCCAGAATTCAGCACCACCGTTAGGTGCTAAACGTGGAGAAGGGTTGGAACCAAAATTCCCGGAGTAATTGGAAACTGCCCAGCCCCCCCGCATTTTGTTGAGCGGGTCTGTTGTATCGTCCGGGCAGCGGTAAGTTGGAATGATTGTTTTCTCCAAAGCATCCCCTTTAACAGACGAGCCGAAAGCATCTTTGCCAACAGGGACTCTAAACTCCAGGATATCATATAACGGAGCCTGTTCAACAAATGGCAGAATATTTGCTTGCCAGCCATAAGCGCTGGGGGAGTTCGCAAACGGCGTGTGCGAAACCCAACCGGGCGGCAATGTGTTGTGTACATCATGATAATTATGCAGCGCCAGGCCAAGTTGTTTCAAATTATTTTTGCACTGGTTTGCCCTGGCCAGATTTCGTGACCGCTGAACCGCAGGGAGTATCAGCGCTGTGCAGATTACGATAATACTCAGCGTGATAAGCAGTTCGATAACGGTGAAAGCGCTGCGATTTTGTTTGCAAATATTCATGTTTGACTTTCAACTGAACAGTCAGGTGTATGATAAAAGGTAACTTGAAGCCGCGGGGTTCCATCAGAAAAAAGGAATGGACGAAATTCGCCAGCCTTGTTTTGTTCGTTTCCACTCCAGCGAAATACCACCTCCCGCGGGAAGTCCCAGTTTCTGGCGTTTCATTTCTTCGCGAGTTTCTTTGTCACCATCAAAAAAACGCCAGTTCTCGTTGACCAGTTCAAAGCGTATTTTTCGAGCGGTCTGATCCGGGATGTTTCTACCGATCGAGCCAAGTTTTTTCTTCCAGGTGGGGTCTGCGGGGAGATCAAAGC
This sequence comes from Planctomycetaceae bacterium, assembly GCA_015487825.1. GTDB lineage: Bacteria > Planctomycetota > Planctomycetia > Planctomycetales > Planctomycetaceae > Rubinisphaera. The sequence goes on along the minus strand of WFOZ01000368.1, from coordinate 1,988 downwards.
TGACTACCGTTCTGCCTTCTGATTCAATCGGAGCAGCTTTCAATTCCTGAAGTAAACGGAATTCTCGAATCAGCTCCTGGGCGAGAATCGGGAACCTGTTAAGCTTCGAAATGAGATGCTTTTCCTGTTTCTGGGCAATCAGTCGTTGCGATTCTGCTTCGGGATAGATACTGCGAATGAAGTTCTGAAATTTCCTGTTCTCCAGATCGTCAATCCCCTTCTGCAGGGCAATATTGAAGTCTTTTCCGTATCCGTTGGTCACTTTCTGGGGTTGGGGATCAGCCTCTGCTGGCGGTCGCAATACATTGGCCTCCTCTTTTTCGATATGAGCAAACAGTAATGCACTGTCTTCCCGTGAAGAGAGTCGTACTTCGGCCTGCTCAAATTTTTTCAAAATACGCAACAGTCGTTTTCGTTCTGCCTCATCCTCAGCGATTCGTCTGCTAATTCTGTTGACCCTGCCGGAATCCGCATCCAGAAAATCATCCAGCTCAAAGTTAGAGTCTTTCGTTTCGAGTCCGGCAATGACAGCCTTGAACTTTTCTTCCATCGATTGTCTGGCCCGTTTCCGGATTGCTCTGGCAGAGCGACTGTTTGACTTTCGCCGTTGGGCATGAGACTGTGGAGAGTGCCACACTCCTGCAAACAGTATCGAGAGAATTAACATCAGCGAGAGCCTGCTTCGGGATAAACTCATCAGCGATCCTCTTTCGTTTTATATGAATTCAGATTTTTCCTGCTGTGTTCTGCACGCAGCACACAGAGCCCGCAACAGCGACTCCAGGATGATGTCATTTACGCTGATCGGAAATCAGGATCAGTCACGGAACGTTTCGTGGCATTTATCGCAGGCGTGGTTCCCGGCTTTGTAATAAATTTCGATCTGCTTACGATCCTTCTCGCCAATTGCCTTAGTCAGTTTTTTCATCGCATCGAGGTATTCGTGAGAGAGTTTATCCCATACCTTTTCCTGCTCTTCTTCATCCACATAATTATGGTCAGCGAGCATTGCCAGGCCGAGTATTGCATTGGTTGATGCGTTCAGTTTTTCTTTGAGGCGACCACGGGGTTTTCGAAGTGAGCGGGAGAGCCCGCCGTTTCGGTGTTCCATTTCCTCCATCATCGAATACATATCAACCAACTCGTCCCAGGGATGCAGTTCCTCGTGAGTATCGGCTGATTCTCCCTTCCAGGCAGATTGGGCGAGAGCCAAAGCCTCTTTTGCTTCTTTATGCTCACTTGCTTCTTGCAGGCTGATTCCTGCATCTCGAAGTGCAGGGCCTGCGCAGGTAGATCTTTTTCGATCAGGGTGTTCAACAAGAGCTTGGGACACACAAGCGATAACGCCACCGGACTGAGCAATCTTTTCCTGGTTCTCATCAAATTCTTCTGGATCCTTGAGCAGGTCGCCCAGTTTTTCCAATTGGCTTTCCAGTTCGGCGGTTATCAACTCCAGTGTTGCTACTTCGGCTACGGGAATAGGCGACTCGGCTTGTAGGGAAGATACAGTCAGAACCAAAACAAGCATGACAAATGTAGGTATTGTACGCATAAACTCTCTCCGTAAATAATATAGGTGTCTCTCTAAGAAGGTAATCGTGCTGTGGTGCAACCTGTCGGTATTATCACCACTTTGTTCATCGAAATCAACCGGGGCGAACATTTCCACCTTACGTAAAGTATCCCTGAGAAGGGAATAACTTCGATTCCTTTAGGATACCGGCGATTTTATGGATAATGTCCTCGGGAATAAACGACCCTGCATGGAGTTTTGGTGGCGATACCGATTCGGCTTCCGGGCCCCAGGCCATAAAGTGATCAAACGCCTTGTTGGCATTCGCAAACGCATTTCCATCAGGAAGCGAAGCGACAAGTTCAAATGCCTGGCTGACAGCCGAGGTGAGTTGAGCGGAAACATTTTGAGCCTCTTCAATCTTTCCAGTTTCCAGATGATCGATAATCCTGCGAAGCGGTTCCGGAAAACTGTT
>WFOZ01000367.1 GCA_015487825.1 Planctomycetaceae bacterium | reverse complement strand
TTCACCTTGATCGTTATCAAGTACACCCTTTAGTGTAGTTCCATCTACAATTAATGTCTGATCATGTCCCAGGGTAAATGAATCATCATTGCTGACCGGAACAGCAGAATTGACTTGTGGGTCGGTCTGTGATTTAAGATTGTCCCACGTGCTCCCGCTAGAGGTGTCAAAAGCTATATCGTGCCCCAGAACATTCACTCGAACAGTCGATGTAAATTCTTCTCCGGCCAAGTTACGCAATGTATACTCAAGCAAGTCAGTTCCTGCGAACCATCCCGAAGTGGTATATTTAATACTGTCCGATATTCCCTGTCCGTCACCAGAAATGATTTCCGCATTTCCAAATTGAGGCGAAGTAATATTTGATATCCATACCGGACTATCACCTTGGGCTTTACGATCATTCCTGAGTACATCCAGCGTCGCAGTAACAACGCCATTAACGTGGCTCAGTTTCTGGATGGATGCGTTTCGCCAGGAGACTTCTGAGGCGGTCAGCGTGACGTCGTCATTGTCATAATTAGTTTTCCAGTTGAACATTCCCACCAGTTTGATGAACGATGTCCCCGGTCGGAATTTGTTATAACCGTTGGCTCCTCCTTCGAGAGTTCCTCCGCCAATCACAGCGGAGTAATTCTGCCAGTCGGTCGTCAAGGTTTCGTAAGCCATGACGGCGTAACTGAAGGTGGAACCACTGATTGCATTACGTACCTTGGTCCCCACCGGAACTCTCAAGTCCCCGTCAATCATCCCTGAAATGCCGTTATACATGTTGTTTTGAGCGGTCTCGCCTGCACGCAATGTGATTTTCGAGAAGTCCTGAAAACCAGCGTCAAGTATCGTATCTCCTGCAACGTAGACAATCGGATTGCCGTTAGAGTCCAGAAGAGGCCGGCCGTCGGCAGAAATCTGCAACGTGACTGTTGTAATTCCCGTTCCGGCATCCCACATGCCTGTCGAATATTGCTCGGTGGCGAAACGGCTGTAATCAGTATGAACTCTGCCGGTCGAATCAGCATAGGTCATGAAAGACAAGTTGCGGGTATGAGCCGCATTACCATCGTTGCTGACTCCACTCCAGTTGGTTGTGCTACTCAAATAGAGCTCGGTGCCGTTGATCGGATCAAACGGCACTACCACTTCTGCTTCCACGGAATCCTGCTGCCTCAGCACATAAATCGGCTTGATCATCTTGTAGTCGATATCATAAGAACTGAATCCGAAATAGTTCTTGTCATCAGCGGTTCCATCGGGGTCTGCCGCCTGCAGATCCACAGAAATGTCGTACTGCTGAGAAGTCTGGACTGCAAGGAACTCATCAGAATAGACTGTTACTTTGCTGTTGGCGGTATAAGTTGATTCGCCCCCAAATGTTAAATCCTGAGGTGCATTCTGGTAGGCATCCCAGGCTCGACCAAGCGTCAACTTTCTCCACTGGAACAGATTTCCTGCATTCCCGTCTGTATTGGTCATCACCACCGGACGGACATAGTAAGTCTCTGGATGAAACCTGTTGATTTCCTGATCAGTCGTGTCCAACTGACCGGCAATCACAATAGAAAAGGAATTCCATTGATCGCTTGTATTAACTAAAGTATCTCCTGAGTATCCAAGCAGCCTTCCCTGAATATCGTATTGCGCCAGCCCGATATACTGTGAATTATTGGTGGTGTAATTGGTACCCGTCTCATCACCCGATTTGATAGAACCGGTCAGCGTGTAAGGGTCTGCTGGATCAACACGAATCAATTCATCTGCCAGAAAAGTGGCTACTGTTGAGTCAGAAAATAAACTTTGGCCATCAAACAGAAACTCGGCCTGCTTCCTGTCCTGCACGCTGCCGTCACCGGGAGCAGTCAATAAAGATCGCGTTTCTCCAAAGCGAACTTTCTCAAACTCAAAACGATCCGTTTCGCCTCCCGTACCGCTGGCATGTTTGTTTGCCTGGAAATAGGGCGTGATACTATAAACGCCTGGACGGAATCTGGTGTAGGAAATCTGCCCTTGTTCGTAAGTTCCGGAAATTTCTGCAATGCGGTAATTCCAACCCTCTGCTCCAGTAGGGAGAACCGCATTTGAGCCGAGAGAATAGTTATAGGAAGAGCCACTTTTCGCATTTCGTACAGCCGTGCCTGCAGCAACTGTTCCTCCCGACCAGGGGTCAAGCAGCGCGATTCTCCACGTTCCGTCTCCCTGATCAACAACGTCACCATTCCACAATCCGGTTGTGTAATTGGTTGTGACATTTCTGGTATAAGTGTAATTGTCGTAGACCGTTCCGTTATTGTCAGCGTATCCGTACCAGGCGAAGTTGCGGGTATGAGCCGCTGCGGAAGCACCACTCCAGCCAGTTGCGTCCGTGACGTAGATATAAATGTCGCCGTCATTCAATTCCACTGCGAGCGTGGTGTCAGTTGCTCCATCAAATTTGGAAACATGAATTGCATCAATCCGATTGCCATCAATGTCGTATTCCTGAAACCCGAGGTATTGTCGGTTATCAGTAGCATAGCCGTTGCCATTTGCATCTCCCGCTCGGAACCATCCCGAATAGGTGTATGATTTTTCTGGATCAACAACGACTGAATCTCCCTGGAGAACAGTATAATCGTCATACTGCCCGGAAGTTGCTCCACCAATAAGTAGATCACTGCGACTCTCCAAAACCTGCAGGCCATCCCCAACTTGCTGGAAAGAGTACGTTGTTTCGCCACCACCAAGTAAATCGTCATCACGGCGAAGCGTATATTCATCGTCATTGGCCGGGGCATTCGAAATCGCAGGATCCAGCATGTCAAGCGTTACTGTCGCTGTGGTTGTATCAGTGCCATCGGTAATCTGATAGTCAAAGCTGATCGTATCAATATATGTCTGCCCAGGCACAAACTGCAGATAAGCCATTTCACCAGGCACTGCAATGACAGAAACTGTTCCATGACCTGCACCAGGCTGACTTAACAAGGTAAGCGTTGATCCAACAACAGCATCAGCACCATCATTTTCAAGCACGTATAAGTCGGCTGGCGTCTGCAACCGGTTGTAATCGACCACAAATCGATCATCGACCGCCGTGGCTGAAAGCATCTGCCGTGTTTCCAACACATCAGCCGCATAAGGAAAACGTCGAACGCGCCCCAACTGTCTCGCACTGCGTACACGACGACGAGGCAATCTCCCATACCGGCTGATCCAGGCCAGACGTCCACACAAAGAATCAAGCCAATGACGCAATAACATAGGTGCATTCCTTCAGTAAGCTAAACGCCAACCTGGAAAAAGCTGGCAAAATACCTGGTGATAATCGATAGTGGGAGACGTAAAAAAGAAGGCTTGAGATATGTTCAGAAAAAACCTTCCATATCGACTAAAAATATGATCTGATGTCAACTACGAAAACATTGAAGCACTCCCGGCCATAACAGTTAATTTGAACATGCAGATACATTTGACCTAAAAGTGCACGTAGTATTCTGAAATCATCAAGTCACATGAACACTTCACTCCTGTCCAATGCTCTAAACAACTATTTCACACCTGTTACCCAGGCCGTATCAACTATCATCACAGAACAAATTGGTACATAACGATGCGCGGAAACCCTCTATAAGGCCCATGGCGCAGCAGAAGCGAATTCGTCAGAAAAAATGTAGATTTTTCAAATTATGTGAAAATTTCGGGTCTTAAACAGCAGGAACATGCCCATTTGATCATGTTTTTAGCTTATTCTTTATGGATTGAGTCCGAAAGGTAGTCTCAGCGGTACGCAGAGAAAAACAGTAGCGCCCCCTTGATGTGGCTCAACATGCCGAGTCTTTGTGCAAGAAAAAGAGTGAGTTATTTTGTGATACTCACAATCCGTGTGCGGACTCTGTAAACAACGGCCAGAAAACGTAGCGCCGGGTGGTGAGTGGCAAATTGGACGAAAAGCACAGAATACAAATGGTCACATTTTTATTTTTGTCTAACTTTCTGTTTTCAGAAAGTTCTGACTTTAACCGGGCAGGAGGTAACCGTGATTACTTCATTTATTGAAGGGGTGATATGGAACAATGGGCTGAAATTCGTCAGCGAGTTTAGGGTGCTATGTTTTAAAAGAAGGGGTGGGATCAGTAAACGCGGCGTTTGCCCTTAGGCTGAATTGAAACCGTGAGACTTTTTTCACTCTATTCCAGCAGTTTAAAGCTTCTTTCACTCTTTTTGGCGGATATATTCCTTAAAAGACAGAGTTATTGTCAAATGTTGTGTTCTGAAAAATCTGAATTAGGCGGCTTTTTGTTCCTGCTGAGTTCCGTCTTTGAAGGTTTTTCCTTCGATCACTAAACTGAGTAACTGGTAGCCTCTCAAACGTCTCCATTTCTTTGAGGCTGATTCTGCCAGCTTGAACATCATAGCCAAACTGGTGCGTCTGCTGCCACTGCCTTTGGTGCGACGGTGTCTTAAGCGGATCGTCGCGAAGGTTGATTCGATCGGATTGGTCGTTCGCAAATGAGCCCAATGTTCGGCAGGGAAATCGTAAAACGTGAGCAGAACATCGCGATCTTTTATCAAGCATTCGCACGCTTTTTCATATTTCGCACCGTACTTCTCGACGAAGTGATCGATCGCCTTGAGGGCTTCTTTTTTTGTGGGTGATTTCCAGATTTCCTGAATATCCAACTTCGCTTTGGGTTGCACACTTTTGGGCATCTTGTTGAGAATATTTCCCGATTTATGAAACCAGCAGCGTTGCTCTTTTGTCTTTGGAAAAACTAATCGCAAGGCGGCCCAGAAGCCGAGGGCTCCATCACCGATGGCGAGTTTGGGATCAATCTTCAATCCGCGTTTTTGCACATCCAAAAGCAATTCATACCAACTTTGTTTGCTTTCGCGGTAGCCGTCCTGAATGGCGATAATTTCCTTCTCGCCGCTGGCGGTGGCTCCCATAATAACCAACATGCATTGGCGTTTATTGGCTTCATCCTCCAAACGAACGTTAACGTGAATGCCATCGGCCCAGACGTAAGCGTACTGTTTGCCCGTTAAGTCTTGCTTCGACCACGCCTCATATTCCTGGATCCATTTTTCTTTGAGACGCACAACAACATTCGCACTGAGTCCCTTCGCCTCTTCTCCTAAAAGCGATTGCAAAGCCTCTGAAAAGTCGCCGCTCGATAATCCTTTGAGGTACAACCAGGGAATCAAATCTTCGATATTATTGGTCCGTTTCAAGTACGGTGGCAGAACATTTGGCGAGAAATTGACTCGGTTTTTCTTATCAGCAGATTTGTCTCGAACACGCGGCTGTTTCACTTTCAAAGGCCCGGCTCCAGAGAGGATTTCGCGAGAAGGAAGGTTTCCATTACGAACCACTTGCCGCCGTCCCTGCGAGTCCACACGAGTGGAATGCAGAGCAAGAAACTCGTCCACTTCTGCGTCAATCGCGGCTTGTAACATTCGCCTTGCTCCTTCCTGAACCAGTTCATCCAGCGGACTGCGTGGCACCGAATTATCCTGAAAAATTGCGAGCGGAGAATCATTCTGCTGGCAACCTTGCGTCTTGTCTGCGGCTATCGTATTCTGACTCACGGCGTACTCCTTGGCCCATCTGGGCTTGCTGAAGGTTGATAAGTTTCAGCAGGATACGCCACCTTTCATCAAATTTCCAGAACACAACATTTGACAATAACTCCAAAGCAAAAGCAAATCGCTGTAATAAACCGGCCTTCCACAGCTAAGCTCTCCCTCATCTAATAATGACACGTTTTTGCCCAAAATTTAGGTTTTTAGTGATGTCACACTACAGCGATCAGATAGAAATGCGATGAGGGATCCGCAAATGACTGGGGTTACTCAATTATTACCTGCCTCAATCTTTTCATTCCGACCTATATTTTATTCCCGCATTTTATTCAGTTGCTGGGCAACAGCTTTGGCAAGTAAATGGATCAGGTCTTTCAAGAGTGGAGATGGTTTCAGGTCCGATTTGTTTTTGTGGCCAGCTTGTTTCTTTTTTTTCTTTTACTGCATTTGAAATTCCTTTTGCGCATAAAAAGGACCCCGCAAAGCTTTATGCATACGGGGTTATCAGGGGACACTGTTTATGATAACGAGTGGATTTGGAGTTCCCCAAAGCGGCGTTTTCCTTTTTAGCAGTACGCTTCTCATTTCTCAATTATTGCCCACTTCTTCAGCGGGCAGGCTCGTGAGACTTTCACGAACGGCAAGAAATTCGGGAACGTGAACCTTCTTGATCGCCTTCTTCAGCTTGCCTGCCATGTTGACGCAGCCCCGGGTCGTCTACAGTGATCGATGCTGCATCAGTTTCTGGAGTTCGAACAGATCCATGTGTTTGGCGTTTGCTGTTGCGTAGCCTCTTCGCAGATCGGGGAAACCGAGGCGAGGTATGATAATCGTTTCGTTTATGCTGTTAAGCCGAGTACTCCGAGGGCGTAGTAAGTGTATTCGACGTCTGCCTGTTCATCCCATAAAGCTGCCCGGAAGCCGCCAGTGGGGAATTCGAGGCC
>WFOZ01000366.1 GCA_015487825.1 Planctomycetaceae bacterium | reverse complement strand
TGCAAAAACTTAACCCGCGGGCGTGGAAACTCTCCCTCAAAGCCTTTAAGAAGTTTCTGCAATTTCTCTTCCGGCGACCTGGCAGCATTTCTTCTTTTCTGACTTCTCGACTCTACCACCGAGAAGGAAGTAGTATCTAACGATCGTTTGGTTTGCCTTGAACTGTTCGCAGAATTAGAACTATTTGTCGAATCAGAATCAGCTGCGACACGAAACGCTTTGCCGCATTTTCTGCAATTTGCTTTCTTGCCAATCGTATCGTTATCCATACGGTAGGACTGACCACAATGTGTACACGCAGTTTTCATCTTGTGGCCCTGTTTAAGCTTAAAACCCCCGGATAATATCTCTTGGGGCAGTTATCGGAAGTGCAACTCACAACAGAACAGTAAGTCTCCACCATGCGTGCACTGCCGTCAAGTATCTCAGAGAAAAACAGGTCTGATCAAAACAGAGCAATAACTTGAGAAAGCTCACTCGTCTGGATAGCGCCAAGTTTAATTCGTTCCCAATGTGGACCTTGGGAACGAGTCAATAACATCAATATATCACGAGTTACAATCAATCTCCAAATAGAGCCTGACGCTGTCCAGCTAAGCAAGGATTCCTTTAACGATTTGACCACCCTGATTGTCGATCAACGATTGTTCGCGACCATTTTGTTCGAAGATAAGCCTGTTGGCATCCAGGCCGAACAGATGCAATAGCGTGAGGTGGTAGTCGTAATGGTTCACGACATTTTCGACCGCTTTGTGGCCAACTTCGTCAGTCACACCATGAACGTGCCCGGCTTTGAAGCCGCCCCCTGCGACCCACCAACTGAATCCGTAAGTGTTGTGATCGCGTCCTTGCGCTGCAGGACCTCGGTCTTTTTCGATCACGGGCAGGCGGCCCATTTCGCCACCCCACTGCACTGCGGTGCTGTCAAGAAGCCCACGTTGAGCCAGATCTGCAACGAGTGCAGCAGAAGGTTGATCCACAATTTTGCAGGCAGCCGGCAAGCTTGTTCGAATACTGCCGTGATGATCCCACTTCTGGTTGGGAGTGAAAATCTGAACGAAACGGACACCCCGCTCAATTAACCTGCGAGCAATCAGGCAGCGAGAGCCATACTCTTTTGTTTCGGGTTTATCCATACCGTACATCTTCTGCGTTGCCAAAGATTCATCCTGCAGGTTCATCGCTTCTTTGGCGGCCAGCTGCATATGCTCTGCTAATTCGTAGCTGGCGATGCGTGCTTCAAGATCGTGATATCCTTTTCGTCTTTCGTAATGCCGCTGATTGAGTTGCTTCAAATACGATAGCGCCCGCAGTTGAGGATCACCTTTCAGGAAAGGTGGAGGATCGAGATTCAAAATACGAGGTTCCTGGGCTCGCACAACCGTTCCCTGATACAACGAAGGCAGAAACCCGTTCGACCAGTTTTCGACACCCATCACAGGTAGCTGACCGGGATCGATCAACGCCATATAGGCAGGCAAATCCTGTGTTTCACTTCCAAGTGCGTAAGTCAGCCAGCTTCCAACGGTTGCCCGTCCACCAAGAATCCGTCCGTTTTGTAATGCGCGGATTGATTGCCCATGATTATTCACGCCGGTATGCATCGAACGAATGACTGTGATCTGATCGACGACTTCTCCCAGATAGGGAAGTAACTCGGAAAGTTCGGTGCCACACTCACCGTGCTTTTTGAACTTCCAGGGGGAAGCGAACAGTTTCGGGCTGGCCTCAGCTGCATTATCGTATTTGATATCCCCCTTGTAGTCTTTGCCGTCCAGTTTTGTGAGCGAGGGCTTGGGATCGAACAGGTCCAGATGACTCGGCCCACCCTGCATCCAGAGCGAAATCATCGCACGAGCTTTCGGCTCGTAAAGGGGTTGCTTCGGTTTCAAATCGAAACTCGTCTGCGCCAGTTCCGGTCGTAATTCCTTATTCGTCTTTTTCTCCGCTGCGAGCAAGCCTTCATCTCGCATTAGACAAGCAGAAGCAACACCAGCCAAGCTGAATGCTCCGGTGGAAAGAAAGTGTCTACGTGATGAAACTAAGTTTGTATTGTGTTGATTATTATCCATGATTTTTCACTTTCGATAAACCACTCTGCCCAACAGTAGAGCAACCTGGAACGTACTTCTTACTTATTATTCCTAACGCCTGATACCTACTACCCAACACCTGTCAATCCACATACAAAAACTGATTCGAACTTAGAAGAGACTGGCAGAAACTGGCCAGTGCCTGCATTTGCGGCGTGAGATCTTTCTGTTTTTTCAACCTGGACTGTGCGCCGGGATGTGCGCTGAGAATTTTTGTTTGATCATTCAGAAATTCGACAGCAGAAGCTATTTCCTGCGAGTCTGGCTTTTGGGCAAAAGCCTCTTCCCAGGCAAATGCAATTTGTGCTTCAAGATCATCACCCGCCTCTTTTTTCACTCGGCGGGCAAACAGAAGCGACTGATCAATCACGAATTCATTATTCATTAACAGTAGCGCTTGCGGAGCAACTGTCGAAGAAGGACGGGTTTCACAATTCGGAGACATGCGGGGAGCATCGAACATATCCAGCATGGCCAGCGGTTTACTGCGGCGAACCTGCACATAAACCGAACGGCGGTATTCTTCGCCCTTCATATCAATTTTTGCACCGGGGCGTCCTGCACTGAGATTCTCTATCCCGATCACAATCTGCCCCACCCTGTCTTCTGTCACTGGAATCGCTTCGCCAAACTGTTTTGTATTCAGATTTCCTGAAATCTTCAGAATGGAATCGCGAAGCACTTCAGCTTCCAAACGATGCAGCGACATCCCGCTGAGCAGCCTGTTATCCGGGTCGGTATCTCCCTGTGGTGGTATTGTACGCAGTTGCTGTCGGTAGGCAGTAGATGTCATCATCATACGATGCAGCTTCTTCAGGCTCCAGCCATTATTCATAAACTCGGTTGCCAGCCAGTCAAGTAATTCAGGGTGCGAAGGACGATCTCCCAACAGCCCAAAGTCGCCCGTTGTCGCCACAATTCCTTTGCCAAAATGAAGCATCCAGAACCTGTTGACCAACACGCGAGCCACAAGCGGATGTTTGCCGCTGGTTAAATATCGGGCATACGCCAACCGCCTTCCTGTGGTAGGAAGCTTTTCATCATTGATCGGTATTTGATAGCTACCCTGCAAAGAAGTAATGGTCAGCACTGCAGGTTCTACTTTTTGTTCGGGGCTGGAATGATTCCCTCGTGAAAAGAAGAATGTATCAGGCACCACGCCCGGTGTTTCAAAAAGAGCACGCACGAACTCTTCTTTCGGCTTTTTGGCTCGAATTGCTTTTGCCTCATCGCTCAGCTTAGTCAATTGCGGCGCCCTTGGCACCAGTTTAGCGATCTTAGCTTTGAGCTGTTTTAATTCTGCAGCCCCTTTGGAATCGTATTTGTCCAGATTAGCAATCGTGACATCGACGTTCGGAAACTTTTCCAGAAGTTTCTTCTGAGCATCGTTTCGCTTTGCTGCAACCTGAATGGCTGCGGCTTTGGCGGCGGCTTGAGATTCGGCAGGAATCTTTTTTAGCTCTGCCTCTCTGGCCCGGGCAATGTACTGCTTTGTTTTCTTTGCATATTCAGCATTAAGCTGACTCTTTTTGACATTAATTTCCCGGTCATACAAATAGAGTGATCCCTGAGATATTTTCAGAATCACCGGATACTTTTTAAGTAATGCCGTTTGCTCTTTCGTGCGCTTGGCTGCTGCCGTGTAGTAGGCATCACGTAGTGACTTATGAAGCTCTTTGGGAACGTGCTGTTCAAGCTGATCGACAAGAGCTTCTTCAATGAGTTCCTTGGCCCTTGCATTACGTTTCGCATCAACTTTTTTTGCTTCCACTTCAATTTCTGCTGCTTTTTTTCTGTCGTCATCGGTATAAAGCGAGACCAGACGCTGGTTTGGCTTCTTCCAGTGTTTCCAGTCATAGGCAGGTTCAAAGATGGCTCGCAGGTGATAATAATCGGTTTGCGGAATCGGATCGTAACGGTGGTTATGGCACTGCGAGCAACTTAATGTAAGGCCCAACAGAGAACTTCCCACCACTTGTATCGCATCGGCCATTACCTGGTTACGGGCAATCCCATCATCGACACCGCTTGAAGCAGTTCCATCCGCCACCATTCGCATGTAGCCGGTCGCGATCAGTTTTTCTGTCTGGTCCGGTGTCAAATTCTTAAACGGCTGTTTGATCATCTCATCCCCGGCGATCTGTTCCTGAATGAACAGATCGAACGGCTTATCTTTATTGAACGACCTAATCACATAATCGCGATATTTATAGGAATGCTTGCGAACAGGATCCTGAATAGTGAAGCCTTCAGAATCGGCATACCCGACCACATCAAGCCAGTGCCTGCCCCATCGCTCGCCGTAGTGCGGTGATGCCAGCAGACGGTCGATCAATTTTTCATACGCTTTCGGATCTTTATCGTTAACAAACTGCTCGACTTCTTTTGGAGAAGGAGGTAGTCCCAGCAAATCGAAACTGACTCGACGAATTAAAGTGCGACGATCTGCATCGGGAGAGAACGTCATCTTTTTCTCTTCCAGCTTGCGTAATAGAAACGCATCAATCGGTGTGCGAACTCGTTTGGAATGTTTAACCGTGGGAACTTTCGGATTTTCAATCGGCTGGAAAGACCAGAAGGTTCTTTCCCCTTCGGTAAGATAAACGCCCTTGGCAATCGTTTCCGGCTCGGGCCGCAACGTCTGGGCGCCTGTAGCGATCCATTTTTTGATAGTCGCCAACTCTTCCTCGGTCAGCTTTGTATCACCCGGCGGCATTTCCTGTTCCAGGGTCCGTTCATACAACGGACTTTCCTCTGGTTTGCCTGCAACAAACCCGGCTCCGGAATCGCCCCCTTTGAGAATAAACCGTCTCAGACGAAGATCAAGTTCCCCTTCAGTCTCTTCGCCTTCTCCATGACACTCCAGACAATGTGCTTTCAGAATCGGGCGGACATGCTTCTCAAACGAAATAATCTCCGCTTCTTTCGAAGCCGCAACCAGCCAGGCGGGAGAAGCCACAATCAGACATGCAAACAGAATTGATGATACAGGTCGCATCAGAAACCCTTTTCAAATTGGCAGGTAATGGAAAACAACAAAGTTGCCACCATCAAATAAGGAGGGAAAGAGTGATCTCACATCTACAAGAGTATTGGCAAAGCCACCCATCAACTTCTACCAATGCCTATTTTATACAGTTGTGCCGCCCTTTTTCAATGTGAATCTGCTTTGTTTGACGTTTCAGTTGATTATTACTCACTACTAATCCTGAATCCGTTCCACTGGGCTGAGCCTCACGTTCCATTGCGATTTGTATCAATTTTTCAGGTGGAATGACAAGCAAACCACCTTTAAGTTCAATCATAGGAGTATAAACGAGAAACATTTTCTGGTTATTGACATCTGGTTTCGTATCTGAAATGTAGATGTGCCTGGACTCATCTATTTCAGGGACTGTTTTCTGTGTCCATACCAAAGGATGAATGCCTCTTCGCCATGATTAAAATCGGCCGGTGGAGAAAAATCTCCGAGGTCTTCATTCACAGCATCAGGCAAGTTCGAATTGGCTTCTTGCATGAAAAACTCCGGCACATACTGTCATCTATTTGGATAGATCCGAATAGAACGAACATCATTTGAATAGTGGCCACTCGACTAACAGTGTAAACTATTCTTCATCAAAATCTCTAGCGTTTGGAACCAGATAAAGGAACCGGCTAATATGCTTTCAACGATGAACTCACTTAAGTCACTCACTCGACAGATATGTCTCGGGTTGATTTTATCGACGTTATCCGCATCAACCGTAGTTGCGGAATCGCCTCCCAATATTGTTTATATTCTTGCAGACGATCTCGGCTATGGTGATGTGAGTTGTTACAACGCGGAATCGAAAATTGCAACGCCTCATATTGATCGCCTCGCTGCTCATGGGATGCGATTTACCGATGCTCATACTCCATCAGCTGTTTGTACGCCAACACGTTACGGAATTTTAACGGGGCGATACTGTTGGCGGACACGGTTAAAATATCGTGTGCTCGATGGGCTGGATCCGCCGTTAATTGAAAAAGAACGCCTGACCGTGCCTGCGCTGTTAAAACAGTCTGGATACAACACGGCATGCGTCGGCAAATGGCACTTGGGGATGCAGTGGACGGATAAAAAAAAGCAACCCGTTCCCGCGGTTTCGATTGATCGCAGGATACCGCCCCGCATTGGGGATGATGTCGATTACACACGGGCCATCATAGGCGGTCCTGTTGATCGTGGTTTCGATTCCTACTTCGGCATCTCCGCTTCGCTGAATATGTCACCGTTTTGTTTTATTGAAAATGATCGGCCCTATCTGATTCCGACAGTACCCTCTGAGAAACTTAAAACGGAGTTTCTTTCGGTCGATCAGGGAGTTCGCTCTGCAGATTTCACAATCTCCGCCGTCATGCCCCGCCTTACTGGAGAAGCGGTACGTTATATCGAATCGCAAGCCAAAGATTCCAAGCATCCCTTCTTTCTTTACTTTCCACTGACCGCCCCTCATTTGCCGCTGGTTCCCAATCATGAATATCACGGGAAAAGCGAAGCGGGCGAATATGGCGATTTCGTTCTCGAAGTTGATGCGACCGTCGGAGCAGTTGTCGATGCGCTCAGGCGAACCGGGCTGACAGAAAACACGTTGGTCATTTTCACTTCTGACAACGGCGGGTTGTATCACTGGTGGACGCCGCAGGAAACCGATGACCTGAAATATTACCGGCTGAATCATCGGGCGAAATATGTCAAACAGCGTGGGCATCAGGGCAATGCTTTTTTGCGCGGCACCAAGGCGGATATCTGGGAAGGGGGACATCGTGTCCCGTTCATCGCAAGTTGGCCCGATAAAATCCCGGCCGGGGCATCGAGCGAGGAATTGATTGAACTGACAGACTTAATCGCCACTTGTGCTGCGATCACAAATCGAAAACTTCCAGCCGGTGCAGGTGAGGACAGCCGAAATATCCTGCCTGCCCTGCTCGGCAATAAAACAGACAATCCGCTGCGAGAATATGCGGTGCATCATTCACTGTGGGGACATTTTGCGATACGACAAGGCCCGTGGAAAATGATACCCAAACGAGGCTCCGGCGGTTTCACCCGACCACGCGAAATCACTCCCTCGCAAAATGAACCTACCGGTCAACTCTACAATATTAAAAATGATCCGTCAGAAACAAAAAATCTTTGGAATGAACACCCCGAAATTGTCCAACGCCTTTCAAAACAATTAAAGGAAATTCAGGCGGGAGATAAATAAAAACGAAATTATTTCTCGGCTTTCAAGACAATTGCTACGTAACCAATATGGGGCATCACATGGACAGCAACAATCCCTTCGAACCAACACTCAACGTCTCCAATCCGGAACCACCTCAAAAGAGATCCGCCATCAAGCGGATTATCATCGGCTTTTTTATGGGATTTTTACCCCCGGCAATGTTTGGAATATACCTGTTTTATAGTATCAATGCGAATCTTGTAGAATCACCA
Source organism: Planctomycetaceae bacterium (assembly GCA_015487825.1). Lineage (GTDB taxonomy): Bacteria > Planctomycetota > Planctomycetia > Planctomycetales > Planctomycetaceae > Rubinisphaera. Next base: position 2,568 of record WFOZ01000366.1, on the reverse strand, counting down.
CTGGATGGGGTGAGATGTGGCAATATATTCTTGGGCACAATTTTTCTGGTCCTGTTTATTGCGCCAGTATGTGGATTGATTGGCTCTGGTATTGCCTTGGTGCTACCTTAGTCGGAGAGAGCATGCTGTGCATACCCTTCGTCGCTGAGATTTGCATTTGGTGGATTCAATTTCAAAATGAACCCGCCATTCAACGCAAGTGTGATTGCCGGGGCACGATCCTGCCTGCTAACTGGGCAATTCATTTTCATGCCAGTCTTTTTTTCTGGCGAGTAGCCACAGCAAAAAACAGGCGAGTAGAAAAGCGATGCCAACGAGCCAGAGGGGATAATGGATATCCATTCCACTTTTGATCGTCAGCTGTTTGGCAAGATTATATTTTTCGCGAAGTTGTCCCAGGTGACCGTGCATGACTCCCAGTGAATTGTTCACAAAATGAAACAGCATACACGGAAAAATACTTCCGGAGCGAACCGCAAGCAGTCCGATCACTAATCCCAGTAGTGCTGCATTAAAGGCCTGTTGCGGGATCATGTGCATCACGCCGAACAGGATGGCTGAAAACAGAATTGCTATTCCGTCGCGTCCTCTTTTGCGAAATCCGGAAAGGATAAATCCACGAAAGGCAATTTCTTCACAAATCGCAGGGGCGACCGCGAAAGCGAGAATTACAAACGGCAGTGGAATGTTGCTATCCCCCATCGCAGAGAGCGCCGCTTTTGCGTGTTCTGGAAGCGCTGGAAAAAACCAGGCCAGTCGCATTTGCAGTTCCAGACTCAATGGATGCAAAACGAGTGGTAGCAGTAATCCCAGGAAAAGGTATCTGATGGCTGGCATCCGAAACTGAAATGTCCTCAGCGGATTACTCGTCAATAAAATTCCCATAAACAGAGCCGGGCAGGCGATGATCACCAGTTGCTGCACGACCAGTAGTCGCAGCATCGTAATGCCCTGCTCGCCTTCGGAAGCTTTTTGCAATTCCGAACCGAATGTTTTCAGCAGCGCAAACTGCAGGAACATGATCAACACAAAACAGAAGGCGGCTTCGGTGAAATTCGGTGTTTGCTCTTTATCGCGAAACAGATGCTGAAACCACAGCTTCAATTCGAACCGTTCCGATTCACGGAACAGAACTTCTTCGCGATGAAACTGCTCGATTGCCCAACTTAGTGCCAACCAGCAATACAGAAAACTGGTGGTCAGAACGGGCACAACATACCAGGTAATTCCTTCCGGCCCGGCTCCTCCCAATAGCACTCCCTTGAGCAGCAATGCTGGCCCCATCACGGGCACCAGACTGTAAAACGGTGTAATTTCAACCGCGGGAGAAAGGCAGAAAATGGTCAATCCCATCGTTACTGTAAGTAACGGTGTTAAATAATATTGCCCTTCCTTCGAACTTTTCGCAAACAGGGCAAAGGAAAGGCTCAAAGCGGAAAACAAAGCTGCCAGCGGAATCGCAAGAATGCCAACCCAGATCAGACTCTCAAAACCGGGCAATGAAAAATCACCCATCTGGCTTAACTGCCCATTGGTTGCAGTGTTCAACATATGCAGGCCGGTTGCGCCCATCATCGTTAAATTGAGTATCGCCGTGACAAGACTGAACAGCAGCACCGTCAAAAATTTGCCGATCACAATTTCGCTGCGCAGAGCCGGGCAGATGAGCAGCGTTTCCATCGTGCCCCGCTCTTTTTCCCCTGCGCCCAAATCAACAGCGGGATAAAAAGCCCCCGTCATTGCCATCAGAACGAGCATCGCAGGAAAAAGTTTGCTCCAGACATTGGCCGCCAACTCACTTCCTTTTGCCAAATCGAGTGTTTCGACATTAACCGGTGCCGTTAAATCAGCAGGCAGGTTGGCCAGTGTCAATCGCTTACTGAGAATCTCCCGCTCCCATGCGTCAAAGACTTCTCGAACCGGGCCATAGGCCAACGATGATTTTTCGATCGCGGAATTCCGTAGAATAAACGGGCGCAAGCTCTTTTCGGGCGGCACGGTTTTCGATTCGTGATCTGCAAGCCGTTCGTTTTCTTCGTTGATGAAATCATCAAAACCTTCAGGAATAATGACCAGTACCTGAATATTCCCGGCTGAAAAAAGCAGGCTGATCGCTTCCTCCAATGCTTCAATCTGACTCTGTTTCAACTCAGCAAGTTTCTGATCTTCCTTTAGAATGGCATCTCGCTTTTCTTCCAGCAGTCGCTTACGTTCATCAAGTCGAAAACGTATTTCGTGCGCCACTTTTAACAGTGCCTGTTTCTCTTCGAAATCTTCTTCTATTTTCTGTGGCGAATCAGTCGGTGCAGTTTCAATATCAGTCTTTGCTTCAGCCGTTTTTTCTTCGGATTTCCCCACTGTTTTATCTGTCACCAGATGAATTTTCTGTGCATCGCTCGCAGTTAGAAACCAATGATCGAGAATAGCCGTCCCGTCTTCATTGAGCAGCGGAGGATCGGGAAGCGAATCTGCCCCCAGCATGACAACAGTTCGAGGCTGCTCGGAAAAAAGCAGCGACATTTGTAATGTGCCAATCCCCAATGCCGGATAAAGCAACAACGGAAGAAC
>WFOZ01000365.1 GCA_015487825.1 Planctomycetaceae bacterium | reverse complement strand
TTAAAGAGTCGGTTTACAAAATTTTCTGCATTTGTTTACGGGAAGCCATATTCGCCCAATTCGAAATGTTTTCCAGTTTTCTACTTATCTATTTATTTTTTGGAAATCAAATTTTCTGTAGAAATTAACTGTTGAGTGGTACATCGGGCGTGAATCAGCTACTATTACGTATGTTATTATCATCTCGATAAAATCGTTCTGGTCGTCTCCGGTTGCCTGTTTTCCTGTAAATTTTCCGGATGTTCTCAGAAAGTAATCAGATACTTTAGAGGAAGCTTAAACCATGCTTTTACACTCTCTTGTTTTAGCGCAGGAATCGTCTTGGGATTATCTGGTCTGGTTTGGAGTGATCGTTCTGATTTTCGGCTCCCTGATCTTCTTTGCCATTTTTGCCCGTTATCTTGGCTTATGGATTCAAAGTAGAACGACCGGTGCCGGGATTGGACTTTTGGCACTCTTTTTAATGTCGATCCGAAAAGTGAATCCGACAATTATTGTTCGCAGTAAAATCATGGCTGTGCAGGCGGGGCTGACGCACATTTTTCCGATCAGTACACGAGATCTGGAAGCCCACTATCTGGCTGGTGGAAATGTTCCCAATGTTATTCGGGCGCTCATTGCGGCTCATCGTGCCAACATCGACCTTGACTGGATTACTGCAGCTGCGATTGATCTGGCTGGTCGGGATATTCTTGATGCGGTGCGGACTTCAGTTAATCCAATCGTCATTGATTGCCCCGATCCTGCCAAAGGAGGAGCGGGAACATTGGATGCGGTTGCTGCTGATGGAATTCAGCTTTGCGCAAGAGCGCGTGTGACTGTTCGAACCAACCTCAAACAGTTAATCGGGGGAGCAACCGAAGAAACGATTATTGCCCGGGTCGGACAGGGGATTGTGCAGGCGATCGGCTCGACTCACTCTTATACTTCTGTGCTGGAAAACCCTGATTTCATCTCCCAAATAGTATTAGGGCAGGGGCTTGAATCACAAACTTCCTTTGAGATTGTTTCAATTGACATCGCAGATATTGATGTCGGAGAAAACATCGGGGCTCGCCTGCAAGCTGATCAGGCCGAAGCGGATATGCGGGTAGCACAAGCCAAAGCTGAAGAACGAAGGGCAGAAGCAAAAGCTCTCGAACAGGTGATGATTGCTAAAATTCAGGAAAACCGGGCAAAAGTTGTGATGTCTGAAGCCGAGGTCCCCGAAGCGATCGCTCAGGCATTTCGAGAAAAGCAACTGGGCGTGCTTGATTACTACGAACTGAAAAATGTCCAATCCGATACTCTGATGCGAACTTCAATTGCAGAAGATTCGAAAGAAGCGACTGCTAAAAATTAACCGGAGCTCATGTTGTTTAGTCTGTCACAACATGCTGAATATTCGTAGGCAATGAGTGGTGGTTAAGAGTTGCTGTTTGAAGGGAAGGGATAAAAATGGAAGGCTTCATTTTTTTGATCATGGTCGTAATTTCCATCATCGGATGGATTTCTAATGCGATGAATGAAAATAAAAAGAAAGGCCAGCAGAGAGCAGGGCAGCCTCAAAAAAAACGCAGATTGCAGGATGAACTGGAGTCGTTCCTTTCTGAACTACAGGGAGAAAAACCGAAGCAGCAGCAAAGAAAACCACAAAAGCAAACTCAACCCCGCCGGAAACCTCAATCCCAAAGACGTCCACTGGCTGAATCAGGAAAAGATTCTTTCTCCAGCCAGGAACGGCGTTCGTCTATTCAACAAAAAAAACGGACTTCGCGAACTCAGTCCTCCCCTTCCCGTAAAGAAGTTGTACACGAGCATTCTCGCAGTGTTTTTGAAGACGATTCTTCGCGCAGGGTTGGTTCGGGTGATCTGGGGCAGGAGTTGAAAGAGCATGTGGAAAACTACAGTTCTCACCACCCGGGTGTGTTGAAGGACGAATTAAAGGAAAAGTCACTTTCTGAACTGGCGGCTCCCAAACGCGGTCATAAAACGGTTTCTAATGCTGGTCTGTCGTCAGGCAGGCAGGCAATCGAACTGCTTCATTCATCACAATCTGTTCGCGCTGCAATCATATTGAATGAAATTCTGCAACCTCCTCTCAGCCAGAGACCGAGGCGGTTTTAGGGGCGAACTTGCTTAATTCAGGAATACCGGGTGGGCTGAAAAGATGCAGAGTGAACCGCAGCGGCCAGCGATCCCACTGAATTCAGATTCTACTTCCGGTAAAGCTGGCGTTGAAAAATCGAAACTCTCCAAGAGTTCCAAAGCAATAGAGTCTCTGTATGTGCTGCTGCTTTCAGAACGTTTTGAAGTAAGAGGGTCGTCCACTCAAACGCTGGTTTTGGCGGAGCATTTATCCAACTATGGTATTCGCTCAACGATACTGACTCCCAACATCAATTTCATCTCTCCCGATCGGCGAAGTCGGCTTGATATTCGAGAATATCGTTATCTCGATCTACCTCTTCTTAAACATGCAACTTTAAGGTGTATTGCACAGGATTTTTCCGATACCAAACCGGATTTGATCCATATTCAGTCTCGTAAAATGTTGCCTTACGGTATCAAACTTGCCCGAAAATGGAATTGCCCTTACGTACTGACGATTCACGATTATATACCTCCTGGTGAAGTCCTTAATTTTGATACCAGACATGGCTACAAGATTATTGCTGTAAGTTCTTCCGTAAAAACAGAACTGTTGACGCAACCGAATGTCACCGGAGAAATGGTCTCTGTAATTCATAGCGGTGTTGAGCAGGTCCCTGATGAAAAAATTCGCCCCGTACTGGCTGCGAACTGCACTGCAGTGATCGGAACCGCAGGGCCTCTCGAAGCAATTAAAGGAGTCCCCTTTTTCCTTCATGCTGCTCATGAAGTCCTTAACGTTTATCCGGAATTGGAATTTCTAGTTGCGGGATCAGGTCCGGAAGAGCATCGACTCAGACGCCTTGTTCGATCTCTTGGGATCGAAAAACAGGTCACCTTTGTTTCCAACCTGTACGGTTTTCGGGAATCATTACGAGCAATGGACATCTTCTGCCTGCCTTCGTTACAGCAGGGTTTAGGGACAATCATGCTTGAGGCAATGGCCTGTGGCCGACCGGTGATTGCCAGTCGTGTTGGTGGTATTTTCAGCGCAATTACTCATGAAGAAACAGGCTTGCTGATTCCTCCCTCAAGCAGCGAAGCCATTGCAGAGAAAATTCTTTTATTACTGAAAAATCCTGAACTTGCCCGGAAAATTGGAGAAGCAGGAAAAGAACATGTAAGAAAAAACTTTCGAATTGACCAGACAGTGCGACGCGTTGCAGATCTCTACCGCTCCTGCACTGCTGAATTCATACCATAATTTTCATTTATTGCATGGCTGGCTTGCCACCATCAAAAAATATAAGGTAACTATTCAGCAACGTTTGGTTACTTCAGAAACTAAGGTTGTTTGTAGTGGACCCTACGCCAACGCTGAATAGTTACAATAGACTTCGCTAATCAGGCAAGCAAAAATGATTGAAAGACTCTCAAACCGGTTCAAGGAAAAAATTCATGTCAGTTAAAAATCTGATTTTGCTATTCGTTTTGTCATTATGGCTCATCCAGCCTGTTACTGCAGCAGAAATCCTTAAACTTTGGCCGGCTCAGGCACCGGGGAAAGTCTCTTTTACCGGAAAGGAAAAGGATATCAACAAGCCGACGGACCGCCTTGTTGGCGGACGAAAAATTATTAAACTGGCTAATGTTTCTTCTCCGGAAATTCACGTCTTCTTTCCTGCAGAGGAAAAGCGAAATGGATCAGCAATTGTAATTTGTCCGGGAGGCGGGTTTAATATTCTGGCATGGGATCTGGAAGGAACAGAAGTTGCGGAGTGGCTTTGTGGTCTGGGAATCACGGGAGTGGTCGTAAAATACCGAACTCCAACGCGAGATCAAAAGCAGAATTGGCTAATGCCGGTTCAGGATACCCAGAGGGCTGTCAGCCTGGTTCGCCAGCATGCGGCGAAGTGGAAATTGAAACAGGAACGAATTGGTGTCCTTGGCTTTTCAGCTGGCGGAATGACAGCCGCTCTGACCGCATTGTCTGAAGAACGCAAATACGATGTCCAGGACGAAGTTGACGAAAATTCCTGTCTCCCCGATATTGCAGTTTTGATCTATCCGGCCTATCTGGTCAACAAAAATGAGACTGCATTAAAAGACTTTATCCATGTGAGCAATAAGTCGCCTCGGATGTTTCTTGTTCACGCTTTTAACGATCCGGTCACGATGCAAAGCAGTCTGAAGATGATGTCGGCACTGAAAAAAGCGGGAGTCGCTTCCGAGCTACATCTTTACGATACCGGAGGCCATGGCTACGGGTTACGTTCTGAGGATTCTCTTCCAATAGCAAGCTGGCCCAATCGCTGTGAAGACTGGCTGCGGCACTTGAAATGGATTTCTGATTGAAAC
>WFOZ01000364.1 GCA_015487825.1 Planctomycetaceae bacterium | reverse complement strand
GGAACAAGTTTATTTGAAACAACTACTTGAAAATGCCCAGACACTCTTTCCTAAAAGTTCGCTTTCCAGCGAAGGAAACCGTTTACAAAAACAAGCCCTGGAACTGATAAAACTTCGCAGGCGGGTTGCGCCCGATGGCTCTACCGTTCATCAGGAAGCGGGCGTCTTTCTGGCAATCGTCAAAATTCACCAAGGCGTTCAGTCTCTGCTTCACCAAATAGACGCCTTGCTGAATTTGCATTCCAGGCTGGAAACAGAAATGAATGACGTTCTCGGAATCATTCATCAATTTCGCAGAGGCAAACACAAAGACAGTGGTGCAATATTCGCAGTCATACAAAGAATTCGCAGCAGTGCAGCCGATGCCACCATCCAGACTAGTGACTGGCTCAGGCTCTCATTCAATATGGCCAGTTACGAAATCGCAGAATCGGCAGCTGACCAACAAGCTTTGGGATGCGCCTTGCAAAGCAGCTTTCTGGCTGCACAAATTTTAGGAAAACAGAGGAACGATCAAGAAGCATCACACGATCAGTCAGCACAACCGCATCGCTTTGATATTCAATTTGAATCCTTTCTTATTGCCTGCCTGCTTAAAGATGTCGGCATCTGGTTGCAGCGCAGAACGGGTATTTCAGCTTCTGCCTGTGTACATCACTCGGAAGTATCTGCAGGGTTACTGGCAAGAGTCCCGGAATTACCGGTCGGTCTGGTTCGGCTTGTACGTGAACATCACGAATGTCTTGATGGCTCGGGGCTTCCCTGCGGTATCCGTGGACCGGAACAGCATTTTGAGTCTCGCCTGCTCGCCGTCATTACCCGCTGGAACGAACTTTACAATCAACAACTGGAAATGAATACAATTTCAACATCGTTCGGAAATGCAGACTCATTAATAGAAACTGCCAGCGATCTGCTTCTGAAAGAGACCAGCCAGAATCGTTGGGAAAAGCTGAGTACCAATCTACTGCTGGAGACTCTGGGAGTTCGTCCCATGCAGAAAATTGCGCAACCACAATTTCAACGCAATGCAAAACCGAACTGGCGAATCCCACGTCCTCATTTTCTCGATTCCATTCGCAGGGCAACTCCCGCAACTTCCGTGCGGAAATAACAATATGTTTCAAAATGAAACAGCTCCACGACCATTGTATTCAGCTCTGTTCCTGCTCCCATTTCTGGGAATGTTCGAACTGGGAACGATCATCTATTCGCACGGTAGCATTTCTCCGGTTTTCAGCCAGATATTTTTTCCCGGAATGTTTTCCTTATTTTTTCTGTCAGTCCTGGCAATTCAACACTACTGCTACACTCCCGTGCAGAATACTTACAGCCCTCGCTCTGCCGAGCAGATAAACGGACTTTCTGATCAGTGGATACAAAGCTGCATTTTAGGCCTGCCCCCTGCCCTGTTGGTTTTAGCAATCTGTTTTATTGTGCCGTTATTCTATTCAGGTTCAATGGCTGAATTCCGCCTGGTGGATCACGCTTTGCAATCATTGAGGAGCACTGATGCTGATTATGATCAATGGGGAATTCTGAGAATCGGCCACATTATTTATCTTGCCCTCAGTGCAGGACTTGTCGAAGAATTTCTATTTCGGGTTCTTCTGCTAAGCGGACTGTTCGGTCTGCTACTCGGCCTGAAAGTTCCCAGAAATTCGAGTCTCTGTCTTTCAATCATTCTAAGCAGCGGGCTTTTTGCGCTGGCACATGATACCTCTTTGATCGAAAATTTGTCCCAACTGAATTTCGAGACCTTCACATCGCAATCACTGGGACTACTGATGTACCGCTTATGTGCAGGGATTTACCTGGCGGTAATTTATCTACACCGCGGACTCGGCATCGCAACAGGTACGCACATCGTCTACGACCTGACGCTGGGCTGTTCTATTTGATATAATCACTTAAGTAACGGTGAATCGGAACAGTGTTAAAGGAGTAATCAATAAATGTCTGCTAAATTTGGAGTCATTCTACCAGCTGCGGGCAAGAGCAGTCGATTTTCGAAAAACAATCGTAAAAAGCCGTTTATCGATCTCAAAGGCCGGGCAGTCTGGCTGCGATCCGTTGAACATTTTGTCAACCGGAAAGATGTCGCACAGACAATTGTTGTGATTTCTCCGGAAGACCGTGAATTTTTTATGCTCAAATTCCAGGCGAATCTGGCATTCCTCGATCTGGAACTTGTTGATGGAGGAGCCGAGCGGGCAGATTCAGTGTTGAATGGGCTTAAAAAAATTCGTAGTGATATCGAGTATGTCGCGGTCCACGATGCAGCCCGCCCGCTATTAACAAAAAAATGGATCGATGACGTTTTTAAAGCAGCCATTCAACACGATGCTGCGATTCTTGCCTCCCCCGTTACCAGCACACTAAAAAAAACGAAGGATGGAAAAATCGAACAGACTGTCTCCCGGGAAAACCTCTGGCAGGCTCAAACGCCGCAGGTTTTCAAAACGAACCTGCTACGGAAAGCGTACGAAAAACGAGGCGACTTTCAACCGACTGATGAAGCCCAGCTTGTCGAACATCTTGGCGCTGCAGTTCAGATTGTTGAAGGCTCTCCGATGAACCTGAAAATCACATCGCAGGAAGATTTCCGCATGGCTGAAGCGTTAATCAATCACCTCCCCAAAGACGCCCTTCCCCCCACATTGCACCCATTTACCGACGAAAAACCGACTCTGTTCGACTAAACAGGGTAAGCCGAGGCAGCAACACCCCGGCTTACCCCAGCACGGCTGGTTCATTCTGATAGCCGTAACCAAACTGATATTTTTCTAAAATTTGCGAGCCGTTCGCAAACTTTTACCGTTAGTAATACAGGGGCCGCTATTGTGGACCACGAGTCTGGCATCAGCGGATCAGATAGGTCATTCCACGTAGTTTAATGAGCAGTTGCTCTGCTTCTGCTTGTGATGAAAGAACGCGGTTTTCTTCTGCGGTATTCTTCTGACAGATCGCGAAATATTCTTTCGAGAATCGGTCAATCACTGTCACCTTACCTTTCAACTTCTTCATATCAAGTACCAGTTTTTCATCTCCGGAAAATAGATCTGCAGTTTCGGAAGTGCAAAGGTAATCGCCTCGTTTATAGATTGTGATACTTCCGATTTGTCTGACCGTGTTGACAGCAACATACTTATCAGTTTCTGCATCGCGAATCACTACTGCATTAGCTGCAGCTGGTGCCCCGGCTGAAGGTGCTGAGTGTGTATTAGCCTGTTTGGCTGCCTTGAAGGACTGCTTGGTGGCCCGCTGTGAAGTAGCACTCTTGCCTGTAACAACATCCAGTTCATCAAAGCTGGAATGGGTCCGCCTTCTATTTGATTGAAACGATAACGATTCCATCTGGTCAGTCGGTTTGACATTTTCATCTGCTAAAAACGATGTATAAGGTGTAATAATGCCATGTTTTGTTGAAAGCTGAACCAGTTCATCAACAAGTTCTTTATTCTTGCCGTTCAAATCAATATCATCAATAATCTCTCCGATGCGGCGTATGGCCCACAGTTTTTCGATGAAAGCATAAGTCTGATCGGAACTCTTTGAAACAAGGTTTGCATCAAATGTAATTTCCTCTGTTTGACCAACTACATCTCCTGCCAAGGTTATCTCTGCTTTTCCTGACCGCACGTAACGTCCAACAAAGACTGCCTGTTCGCCTGCAAACAGATCGAACCTGCCGCTTGGATAAAGCCGATTGATCAGCCGACTATTTGAATTTCGTTTCTCATCTAATGTAATTGCCAGTTCCACATTCGTCATAACCGGCGAAGTAATGCGATTGTAAATTCGGCTGACATACTCTTCAATATTTTCGTTGGGGCGAACATATTCGCTGAGGCCATGATTCTCTCTTGCGAGCCGATCTAGCAATCGGCTGTTGACATCGTATCCGACACCAACATTAAGTAACCTGGCCCGCACTTTGTTTGCAGCTGATGTAGCATGAGCGATTTTAAGCTCGTTTGTTACCCCTGCAGTCGGCACACCATCAGTCAGAAAAATGATGTAAGTTGGCCGTTTTGTATCGGCAAGTTGCCCCATCGCAGAAGTCAGTGCAGCATGAATATTGGTACTGCCTCCTGAGCGGATATCGTCGATGAATGCGAGCCCTTTCGCACGAGATTGATCATCACACCGCTGAAGCTCCGGCGAGAACGATTCCACATTGGCATTGTAGGAAACAATGTTGAACAAATCATCTTCCTGGAGACGGTTCAGCACAAACTTCGCTGCTTCCCGGGCCTGGTTAATTTTTTCCCCTGTCATACTCCCCGATTTATCGACAACAAAGATAACCGTCTTCGCAATATGCTCCTGCTTCGCTTTAATCTGCGGCGTTGCGAGCAGCAGGAAATAACCATCTTCATTTTTCTTTGGCCGAAAACTGAATAAACTCGCACCGATTTTCTTTTTATTGACATCAAACAACAATCTGAAATCTTCAGAAGGAACTGTTTTATTTAATGTGAGGGTAACCTGTGCCCGTTTTTTTGAAGGTCGTTTAATTTTCACTGCATGAGAAGGGCTATAGACATTTTTGATCGGCAGTTTGGAATCGATAGAAAGCGAAATCGTCAGTTTTTCAATCGGTTTGGAAGTGTAACGTCCGGCTGTAAGAGGGTAGAGAAAATCGGTCACGCCATCTGCTTTACGTAACAGATGCGTATAATGCAGGGTAACAGTTCGTTTTTCGCCGGGAGGGATGGGAAAAACACTTGTTTGAAACAATCCGTGCCCCATCCATTCCAACAAGGCCGGATCTTTACTGGCGCGCACAATCGCTTCGTATTTCTTTCTTGCTTCTTCTTTGGAAAGCAGTTTTGCAGGGAGTTCATTGCCATCGACCAGCAATGTCATTTGGTCAATCGCTGCCTCATAGGGAAGCGGAAAAACAAATTGCGATTCGATTATCCTGTTTCCCGTATTCAGAAAAACCTGTGAAACCTGCACATCAGCAATCTGATCTTTCAACTTCACATCGATATCAATTTTCTGAATTGAATAAGAAGTAACGGGAGCCGGCACAGGGCGGATAATCGGCCAGGGACGGGGCATGCGATAACGATGATCCTTTTCCAGAAGCAATCCCTGTCCAAAGGAAAAATTTACCTGTAAAAGCAACAGCACGAATGTGAGAAGCTGAAAGCGAAATTTCATTGCAAATCTCCCTGAGTGGTTATCGGGCACCCTGATACTCATTCGACGACCAATTGAGCCGAAAAAGTTCCCGATAAAAAAATATTCCGGTGATTTTATCACGAATTGTTGCCTGGCATTGATTCTATCCAGAGAAAACTATTACCGTAGAGACATTGCAACGCACTGTTTATTCTGCGTAGAAACTGACATACCTCCTGTTTCCTCCGGCGTCCCCTGCAGAACATTTTTTTCAACGAGAAGCCCCATGATAAAACGAGCACGATTTTTCTCTCTGGTTGTCCTGTTTTTTACCTCTCTGATTGCGATCACGCAAGCAAATCCTTTTCCGCTGGATGCGAAGCGGATCCTGTTTATTGGCGATTCGATCACACATGCGGGCCATTATGTAAATCTGATTGAGACGGAACTTCGGTTACAGAATGTGCAACCGCTACCTGAAATTTTCAATATAGGCCTGGGAAGTGAAACATGCAGCGGGCTATCGGAACCGGATCACCCTTTCCCGCGTCCTGATATCAACGAGCGGCTTCAACGGGCACTGACAAAAATCAAACCGGATCTCGTCATCGCCTGTTACGGCATGAACGACGGAATTTATTACCCGTTCAGCAAAGAAAGATTCCAGGCATATCAGAACGGGATGAATAAAGTGATCGATTCCGTTCATCAATCAGGGGCCAAAATCATCCTGCTGACACCTCCTCCTTTTGATCCGCTTCCACTGAAAGGAAAGGGGAAACTGCTCCCTGAAGGAAAAGAAAAATATGCCTACTTTGAAATGTACGAAAATTATGACAACGTTCTCAAACGATACGGTCAGTGGATCATGCAGCAGAAAGACCGTGTTGAAATGGTCATTAATATTCATGCCCCGATGAGTGCGTATGTTGCAGAAAATCGAAAAAAAAATCCCCAGTTTACAATCTCACCTGATGGCATTCACCCCAATAGTGAAGGACATCGAATCATGGCGGAGACAATTTTGAAGGCCTGGGGAATTGAATCGTTTGCAGAACCTTCCGTCGAATTAAAAAAGCTGATGACCAGACGAGGTCGACTTCTTCACGATGCCTGGCTGAAAGAGATTGGACATAAACACCCCCGAATTAAAGG
>WFOZ01000363.1 GCA_015487825.1 Planctomycetaceae bacterium | reverse complement strand
TGTGTGAGAAAGACCATCGGTAACGTCATTTGCACTAATTGCTCGGTTCAGCACAAAGATGCCATTATTATCGGTATCAATGGGAGCCTGTTTGGAATGATGTACCCCGGCATAAGAGGTACATGCCACTTTAAACGATTCACCAGATTCCTCATCAGTCACATCGAAATAACTATCAAGCGGAGCAGAAGGGCAATATCTCCAAGCTGGCAGATACGCAGCCACTTCTTTATTAGCGGGATCGTATACTCCTTTGGTGAAATCGAATTTGTCGTAGGCGTTGCCGTCGTCCATATGAGGCAGAATGCGGACCATCCAGCCGACGTGGTACCCTTTGCGTTCGTTGATGATCGGCCCGGTCGCGTTCGCGGTCCCGAGCGGGAACGTTTCCCATTGATGTTCGTAGTTGATAATTGCAATGCCAAGCTGCATTAAATTGTTTTTGCAGCTCGAACGCCGAGCCGCTTCACGCGCCTGCTGGACCGCGGGAAGCAGTAACGCCACGAGTATGGCGATGATCGCAATCACGACGAGCAGTTCAATCAGCGTGAACGCACAACGCCTTGTTCGCTTGTTGTTTCCAGTTTGAAAGTGGGGGACATTTCGATTCATTTATTCTCTCCTGTAATGGAATGTTTGTATTGAGCCTGTAGGGTGCGTCGTGACGCACCTTTGCATTACAGATGCCATGACTTTAATCATGGTGCGTTGCAACGCACCCTACATCACTATTTCGGGTCAATCACCGGCGGCTAGCGCCGTGCCGCTTATTCGTTAATTCACCTCTATTGTTTTAGTCAGTTTCTGTAACGTCTGATCATTTTGAATAATACTTCCCTGCACGGTAATGATTGTTTTATTTTTTTCCTTTGAAACATTGATTTTCACCTGCCCGGTTTGTTTCAAACTCCACTGGTCCGGTGATATCTCCCAGGTTTCTTTGGTGTAAGAATCCTGCTGGCGAAGTTGATTCAACGCATGGCTCATTGCATCATCGGTAAGAATTTGTAATTGTAATCTTTGGGAATGATGTGTCGTTTGCCGGGATAACACCGTGGTTGCTTTCACCAGATTGATCAACATCGCAGAGGCAACCAGCAGGCATAAAATGACTGTCACAAGAACAATTCCCTGCCGTCGGGATCGAAAAGAAGGGGCGAATTGTTTCATCAGCTCTCTCCTTTGTTCATCACGGCGAATCTTTCCGCCTGTGCTTTAATGGTTAAACTGCGAAATCTCTTTCGTTCGTTTTTTGACTTCGCTGCAATCCGCGTCGGCATTTCAATCTGCAAAGTAATCATCTTTGAAGCGTCATCTTTGCTCCACGTCGCTTCGGAACTTTTCGGGAACCAGTAACTCTCCTGCTGTTTCTCTTTGTCGTTGTTCTCTCGCCAGATGCGATGATCTTTCCAGCGGTAGGTAATGCCCTTTGCAAGATGCAAAGAATGATCTTTGGCGTCGATCTTAATCTGATCCCAGTCTTGCCGATGAATATCGTTTCTCAAATCGGTTGCCAGCGAATGAGTGACTTGCATCTTGCGAGCCTCTGCCGAGAAAGTCCGCTCGGTTCTCATGCAGAAAGTAAGAATACTTACCAGAACAGCCATCACTGTTCCCATTAGTGAGATCACTACCATCATTTCAAGTAACGAGTAGCCTGAACGGATGGAATATGGTGCCCGATTGTTGCAGGAAGAACGCTTCACGATGCCTCCTTCGCTACCGGCGTAAATGAAAGCCAGGTCGATAGTTTTACCGCAGTGAGTGTCTCTTTTTGATGGACGGGTCGCAGTTCCAGATCGACCCGCAGCGGTTGCCCCGTTTTAATCGGCGGGTGTTTTTGGAGTATCAGATTGTATTTTTCGGTGTCAATCTGTTTTTTTAACGTTTTGCTGATCGCATCAATATCTTCAATTTGTTTAGCCGAGAATGTATGCAGTTCTTCGATAAGATTCGCAGCCGTTTGTTGCAGCAATGTCTGTTTTTCAATCCGCCGCTGCATGGTCCCCAATTGACGAAAAAGCGGCACAAAATAACTGACCATCATCCCCAAAAGAAGCATCGCGATAATCATCTCCGTAACACCAAAACCATCTCGGCGGTTACGTTTTTGTGAACAGGTTGTAGAATAAAAGTATTTCATCAGTATATCTTTAAGTTCGTAGGTCAGGCTTTCCAGCCTGACAAATGTGGTTTCCCAAGATAATCATCTTTCGATTGACCAGTGAACTCCAAATAGTTCATGGAAAGCCTAACCCGGCGTAGCCGGAAACAAATAAGTTTTAGCCACAGAGCACTCAGAGGTCACAGAGAAAAAAAGTCTGATCATTGAAATGGCTTAAAATAATCAATACCTAAAAAAGTGGTGTTGGGTTACTTCAAAATCTTTCTCTCTTTTCCTCTGAGTTCTCTGTGCCCTCTGTGGCTATCAAAAATCCTGCCACTTTTGCGCAGCATTTCATTGACAAGATGCTAACCCGGCGTAGCCGGAACTAAACAGGAAAAATAAAAATAACCACGGAGACTCAGAG
>WFOZ01000362.1 GCA_015487825.1 Planctomycetaceae bacterium | reverse complement strand
GTTTTTCTGCAAAGCGACCAGGGCGACTTTGCAATTTACCAAAGGACGTCCCTGATGAGATAAACGCCCACTCACTTCGCCTCCTGGAATTATTTCAGCCGACATCGTGGAAACAGAGGAAGTTTGCGTTTGCGTTTTAACAAGACGTAGTTGCTGACCATTCAAGTTGATAATCAGATACTTTCCATCTTCGCTCCACGTCCCGTCAGCTTCCGTTTTTTTATTCCCGGTATCTTTGGCAGGGACGTTTTTCATACGTGTGGTTGTGAGCGAACGAACGTTTTGGCTTGAAGAATTTTGGGGAACAGAACCTGATTGCAATTTTAATTCAGGCTGTTCTGGAGTTAAAAACTTCAGAACAGCAACACCTGTTGTAGATCCCGCCTGTGAGGGGCGTACTGTCTGTGCCCAACCACTTGTTGAGGTCATCACAGTTACCATCACAGCCGCAACGATACGGAGAGAATGAAAATGAACCATCTCAGGATATCCTGCTAAATCTTTATGGAGGCTCAGTAGGCGAAGTCTAATAAAAAGTTGACCGTATCACCCGTTGTGTTGTTTCCTTGAGCATCGATAACGAATTCTGAAACGAGCCGCACATTGGTACGAATGTAAGCCGATGCCCCAACGACGGCGCGTTTGACACCTGCTTCGGCCTGTCGTTCGTCATTCTGGAAGTTCAATTCTTCATACCGACTATAGCCAATCAACCAGGGCTTGAAGTAATAGTCAGCTTCGACAAACCACGTTGACATTTCATCAGGAGCGATTGTATCGGGATCTTCATCACTGATCGGATCCTTATTCCAACCGTAGGTCCAGGCACCAAAAAGGTCGAAATCCTGATATTGCATTCGAGCATCGAAGCCAAGTCGTTCAAAACGGTCAGGGCGAATAACACTACGCGTGCCAAGCAGCGTGTAGGTGGTTACCCCATCGCTCCTTAATAGATCAACATTATCTGCGACTGTAACCGACGCCTGATTACGTCCCAGGTAACCAAATACTCCTGTCTCGAACTGAATTTCCCGCCAGAAATCCAAGCCCGACGGTGCCATTTCATCCTCACCTGGTGGATCATCCCCTCCGGTATCAGGATTGACCGGCTCGGCCTGTCCAATCACACCATCCATGGGAAATCCCCACCACTTTCTCGCGACACGAAAGTAGAAATCTTTCTGTGAATTATTATCCCAGGCCGACTCAGCACCGTTACCGTTGACAAGTCCAATCACATACGAATTGTTTTGCCGAATGATCCCATTAATTTCGATACCGCGTTGGGCTGGCTCAAACATAAAGCCGTTGCCTCCCATAGTGGCAACATTAACCAGATAGGGAGTCGTACCAATCTGGCGATGAATCGAACGCCAGGGCGCAATGACCTGGGGTTCAAACTGTCCAACCCTCAAATTCATCGCATGGCGAGGTAATGTAAGCCAACGGTTTCCCGTCCGCATCCCATTGTCGTCTTCTTCGTCTGACCAGGCAAACAAGTTGCTGAACTGCACGAAAAATCGTTCCAGATCTGGTGAAAGTGACCTCTCTTCTCCACCACCATGTCCGCCTCCCGCTCCATGCGAACCGGCCCCCGCAAGCACAATACTACCATACCAGGAAATATCTTTACCCAGTGTACCGCCAGAGAGTAATGACACATCATTAGGGTATTGGAAATCGGTGCTTTGTTCACTTGCCGCCCGATTGCCAAGATACTGATTAAACCCCATACGCGCCCGCATGGCAATGGGGGGCAAATTAGGGATATCGTTGGGCCAAAGCGAGTTGGGCCACATATCTTTATAGCGATCATTTCCCAGCGGAATCGGTTCGTCTTTAACGAGAATATCATCGTCCCTTGGGAATTGATAACCGTTGCGACGA
Organism: Planctomycetaceae bacterium; assembly: GCA_015487825.1. GTDB lineage: Bacteria > Planctomycetota > Planctomycetia > Planctomycetales > Planctomycetaceae > Rubinisphaera. The sequence continues at coordinate 5,431 of WFOZ01000362.1, read as the reverse complement.
AAGGCTTCTCCGGTTGAGTTCAATTTGGGGAAACCGGCATGACACGTGATACACGATGTACGGTATTTGCGAGAAAAGACAGGAATTGCATAGGCTGCCTGCGTGACGGTCAGTACGATCATCCATACTGTCAAACCGGCAAGAACTCTGCCGGTTCGCACTGAATAAAATTGTTTTACTCCAAGCATCTTTACACCCCTCCCTGGGTATCGAGATAAAATTCGATCATGAATTTTATTATTTATTTAACGCAGTCAGTGCAGCCTTCTCCATTGCAATTAGGGCAACCATTTCCATCGCCTTGACCTTCACTGCAATCCTGGCAGATATATCGAGTGATCTTCACTTTCACCTTTTCGTAACAAGGCTCTTTCACACAGACTGGTTTTTTTACCCGTCGATATACGGTGTAAGGGACTTTGACGCATGAGTAATATTTGACCTTGATCGTGGTCTCGCCTTTTTCGTGTTTACAGCAGACCTTCTCGGTTTTTTCCAGAACCGGCTCGATATGCTTGCAATGTAACTCGCTACATTTACCGCATTCGCTGGTTCCGCCGCCGTGTTTTTTCCATTTCTCTTTTCCGACACATCGCTGGCCGTCTTTGAATTCACAGACAGGCATGCAGTAAGGACACGGGATTTCTTTTGTGATTAAAACATCTTTGAAGTGATAGCGAGTTTCCGGAATTGAAACCCATTCATATCTGACTGATGAATTGAAAACTTCCTTCTTCCCGACAAGACATTCTGTGACAGGAATGCGTTTAATGCAAATTTCTCCTTGAGTCAGAGAACGCCCGCAGGAATCGCAGTGATGCTCCTCCAGATCGATTCCTTTTCGCTTGAAATAGTTGATCAAGCTGAAGCGACCTGCGGCATGTACCAGGCTTGTCGCGCCAACCGTCAGCACGGCAAGCAGGCAAACCGTCCGCAAAAAATAAATGTTTCTGGGCATCTCTTATCCTCACTGTTTTCAGGGTCGGGCAGGTTCATCGCAGAAAAATTCGTATTTCATCTGGGCATCTCCTCACGAATTTTATTGCGGCATCGGGTTTACCGATTCAATCGAACTCCTCATATATCTTGATACAGGTAGCAGTGTTTTCGACTTCTGCTGTTCAATTTTCAAAAGAATGCTTTCGCAAAACTTCCGAATTTACCAGATTGGGAGTCACTGCCGGGCGTCTCAGGCACTGATGAGAGAAAAAGCCTTTGCTACCGCGCATAGAAACGCGACAGACAACACAATTTAAGACAATCTGTATGAGCCTGGCCTCGACAGAATTAATCAGAAATGGCTAATGGGCTGTATTCACACGACTCAATAAGCTGTCAGCGATTCCCCCCAAAGTGCAATCTATCAGCAACCCCCAAGTTTGCACTCTATGGCGTTGATCGACCAATGCTGAGCCTGCTCTTGAACATTTACGCTGGACTTGAATATTTTTATTAATTTATTTCAGCATTTCAGAAATTCATGGGGAGCAGTAACAGTAGTAATTTCTGTATTGATATTTACATGAACTGGTAACTCTTAAGCGGAGGGTGGCTGGGATCAGATTATACTTTGAAAGGTTTGAATCATTAGAGGAATTCCGCACAATCGGCCTCCTGTTTGTAGGGTCGGCGGGTAGCGGACCCTACGACTAAGCGAAAAAGTCATCGCTGAATAGTTAGATGAATTGAAGCAAATCAAGATAAGTTCCGGCCGTATGTTTGCTCTATAAAACCAGAGTCACTCACTGGACAACACCAGATTGAACTCGTCTTCAAACTCCCCAGCTTGATTACTAGCGTTTTGTGGACGTTCCAGATGAGGAGTTGGCAACACGGTGGCGCAGCTGACGACTGTGCGGATCGAGCGTGAGAACACGTTGCCAGATTTTTTTGGCGTTCTCATGGTTGCCGATATTTTCTTCGATAGCAGCCAGACTGGCCCATGCACCGACCGATCGCGGATTCACTTCGACAGCCTGACGATAAATGTGATGCGCCTGCTCCAGTAGTCCACGCTCGATACACTGCTTTGCGTGAGCGACCAGATAAGTTTCCAGTTCGTAACGAGCTAAATCGTCTGACCGATCCAATGTTAACGCTTTGTGAAACAGTTTTGCCGCTTCAATATGATTATCGTAACACTTCTCGATGAATGCCTGACGAGCTATCCAACGGGCTTGCTGAGCCACGATAATCTCAGATTGATTACTCTGGCTTGCTGCAACAAGTTGTGAAGAAATTGGTTCCTGCAACAGACTGAGTGTACCGATTATTTCCGCTGCCAATTCGTTTGTATTCAGTCGTTGGCCAAGTCTCGGGGTGCGGAATTCTATAATTGGTCGATCTTCCGTGTTAAGAGGCTGCTTGCCTGCAAACATGGTAAGTATTTTCGGACCAGCCACGAAAGAGGCCAGCAAAGTGTATGGTGAATCGAGCCCTGCTTCATCTAATGCGTTTGCAAATTCAGATTTGGCGCAGCGTTGCTTGATTTCATCTGCATTAAAGAGAACCGGTGTTTTAGTAGAAACCAAAGCGGCGTAGTATCCATCGAGCCACAATGTTGTATGCGGGAAAACTTCTAACAGTGTTCGTGAAATGACCTTCAAGTCATCTGGTGCAATTTGGCGTATCGCAATCCAGACGACAAACATGCCATCATCTTCCAACCTGGCCCGGCAGTTGCGAAAATGTTCAATCGTGTAGAGTCGTGAAACACCTGCCCGGTACGGAGTCAGCAATCCGTTGACGATCACGTCAAATTTCTCAGGTGTGACTGCGACATAATTTCGACCATCACCGCAGATAATTTTTACTTTCGAATGACCGGCAGTCACATTGTGATTGTAGTCTGCAAAAAGTCGACTCGCTTCGATCACTCCCGGTGAAATTTCCACCGCAATTGCTTCTTTGACAGCAGGGATATCCAAAGCACTTAGTTTAATCCCTGTCCCCACACCAATTTCTAAAACACGTCGCGGCGACTTGTGCAATACCAAAGGGAGCAATCCCTGTTTGCGCTGCTCGGCAACAGCACGAGGGAGTGTCGAACCTTCCCAATGCAGACGATTGGTCAGCATCCATCGCGTGCCCAGTCGCTGATCTTCGACCACTTCGACCAAACCGTATTCGTCTTCACTTCTCAAGAGCGTTTTGTCATGCGGATCCAGACCGCGGCCTGTACTGAAAGTGTTGCCATAAATCGATCCCAGCATCAAAGCGACCAAGCCTGTCGCTGCTGATCCAGTCGTGAACAGAACCCGGCGATTGAGTTCCGTATAATACCATGAAATACCTGCTGCTGCTGTTACTCCAAACAGAGCACAAAAGACCGTGGCCCACCAACTGCCTGATAAAGGAATAACGACCAGACCAACAACCAGAGCGCCCGTTACCGAGCCGAACGTATTTGCTGCATAAACACGACCAACAGGCTGCCCAATGCCACCAGTAACGGCCGCATAAATCTTACAGGCGATTGGCAGCGAGGCTCCCATCAATACCGAGGGGAGCAGGAGCAAACAAACAGCCATGACCAGCGGCCTGCCGAACCAGAGAGAAACCCAGGCGTCTGAGTCGCCGGAAACAAAATAGTTTGCCGCATCAACAAGTGAAGCTGCCCACAACAGACTCGACAATGCATAGACTGAAAGCAGAATCTGTAACGTCACAAACCATTTTGCGGGATCACGCAACCGGTCGATCCGACCACTCATCAGCCAGCTTCCCAGGCTCAATCCAAACAGTAGAACTGCAAGCATTAAACTGAATGCGTACGTTGTGTTAAGTGTCAATACCGACAAAATTCTCGACCAGATTGTTTCGTAGCCCAATGCACAAAATCCTGAAACAGCAGCAGCAGATAAAATCCAGACCGGTGCAGCACGAGGAGCAACAAGGGGTCGCGAGCTGTCCTGTGCGATACCGGACTTGCCGGTTTTCTTTTTTATTCGCCGTTTGCCGCCGTCACGGAGACCTACATGATTGGACTGATCAGCATTCAAACCAGAACGATTGAGCCAGAACGCGAAAACAGCAACAGCAAAGGATAAAGCCCCCGCAATCAAAGCCGTGCCGGTCAAACCAAATGCCTCAACCAGTACAAAGCCAGCCAAAACCGTTCCGACCATGCCTCCCAGACTGTTGGCAGCGTATGCTGAAGCCGTGCTTCGACCGACAACGGAATCAGAACTACTCATCGCTTTGACAACAAGTGGCAGACTTAATCCCATCAGTAATGTTGGCGGACCAACGGCCAGAACTGCGGTTGCAACACGCAAAACATGTAGCCATGCGGAATTCGGCCCCAGCCAACCCGCCAAACTTATAAACAGCGGTTCGGTTACCAGTGTCCCCCAAAACGGAAGCATCACCAATGCCGCAACACCCAGTTCAACAAACGCATAAAGCCTGACCGGTTGCCTGATGCGATCAGCTAATCTTGCCGAAAGCCAACTCCCCGCTCCCAGGCCCCCCATGAATACGGCCAGCACAATAGCTGTTGCTGCCGAGGCGTTTCCAAGCACCCCCGTCAACCAGCGAGTCCACACCACTTCACAAATAAGCCCGGTTGCGCCCGAGATGAAAAACAACAAGTGGAGACTAAGCGTGTTCCGCAAAAAAGGCTTCATCCTTGAAACTTTCCACGGGTTCTACCCGCTTCATCAATCATCCGTATCGATGCAAATAGTAAATAGATATTCTTGGCAAGAAGTCTATCAAATAATCTCAATTTTGTCAAAAACGCTCTGAAAACAAAGCGGATTGAGCCGGAGAATCTGCAGGCGGCCTTCCGGTTGGCCTTCGTCAGATGGTGGCTTCCCAAGGCGATTGACCAAAGCGACACCTTGAGGCAGTTCCAACGGTTCAAGCATGAAGATGCCATTGGAGCCATTGCCCGCGGGCGGCAGACAATTATTGTGGGTGATCCGAAGCAGCTACCTCCTACCAACTTTTTTGGACGCACAGAGGACGACGAAGAGAACGAAGACCTGGAAGATTACGACCGGGATCTGGAAAGTATTCTGGATGAAGCGACCGCCTCTGGTTTACCCCTGTTGCAGTTGAACTGGCATTATCGATCTCGGCACGAATCACTCATTTCGTTTTCCAACTGGAATTATTACGACAATAAGTTAATCACATTCCCCTCTGCAAGGACCGAAGATCAGGCTGTTTCCCTCAAACACCTGCCTAATGCCGTTTATGATCGAGGTAAAACGCGAACCAATCGCCTGGAAGCAGAAGCCGTTGTCGCCGATGCGATCAAGAAGATGAAATCGTGGATTAATCTTCCTGAAGAAGAGCGTTTGACACTGGGCGTGATTACTTTCAATACGCAACAACAATCGTTAATTCAGGATATTTTTGATGAATCTCTGGTGTGCCAGGTAAGTTTGGTTGTTCTTTTTAGTTGAAAGGTACTGAATATGGT
>WFOZ01000361.1 GCA_015487825.1 Planctomycetaceae bacterium | reverse complement strand
TTGTGCTTCAAAATGGCAATCAGGGCAGCGGCTATATCAGGATCGTGATAGTTTGCGTAATAGTCGATAAAAAGTACCGGGGCTTTTTCGGGAAAATTATTTGTCTCCAGTTCAGGTGATGACGCGATGTTTTCAGCATCTGCTTCAAATTGAAGGAGAAAAGGTTTGCTGGCGAATGCGGGAAGTGTGCGACGTGAATCGATCCCGACAGACTTTTCCAGCAGCCAGCGTCCCAACCGGCTGCGCAATATCGGATTGATAATCCAGGAAAACCTCCAGAGCAAGCCTGCGACAACTGCAATTCGGCTTAGAACCCAATCGGATCGACTCAATCCGTTTGCCAGCACATCGGCAGCTTTTGCTTCCAGCCAGAGGTGGGGAATATCGACATGGCTCGGGCAATCTGCCTGACACTGTTTGCAATTAAAACAGGAGTCGAGCAAATCGGCAGGTGCAATTAGAGCGAGTTGCGTGAAGTCATCCTGCTCTGATGAAGCCGGCTCACTGGAAAGGTAAGATCGCAGCAAATTCGCTTTGGAACGCGGGGATGTGTACTCCGTTTTTTCTATGCGGGAAAAAGGGCACATTCGGGAAGAAGTTGAAACCGCTTTGCACTGCCCGCATCCATTACACAGACCGGCTGACTCCAGCAGTTCCTGACTGGACCATTGCAGTTGATGTTTGGACTGCCCTGCCAGGTGAATCAGTTCCCCATCGGGCCGCAGGTTGTGGATTGTCAGATGAGGATCGCCGCTGACTATTTTATCAGGATTAAGAATATTGTGTGGATCGAACAGTTGTTTAATTTGCTGAAACAGCCGATAAAGTGGTCCGTATTGAGTGCGGATAAATGCTGTCCGGGATAATCCGTCTCCATGTTCGCCGGAAATTGAACCGCCGAACTCTGAAACAACGCGATAAAGATCGCGAGCCAGCGATTCATATAATGTTTTGGTTTCTTCACGAGGCATTTCCAGAAAAGGGCGAATATGTAACTGCCCGCTACCGGCATGTGCATAAAGCGATGCTGTTACCTGATGCCGTTGCAAAACTCGCTGTGCCTGTGTCAGGAATTCTCCCAGAGACTGGGGCGGCACCACAATATCTTCCACAAAAGGGATCGGGCGGGCGGTTCCCTGAATGCGTGCAAGTAGTGGTACAACCTGTTGTGGAAGTTTCCATAATTCTGAAGATTCCTGCTCTGCGCAGGCGTGAATTCCGACAGAACAGCCGCTGAGATCTGAAAGTAAGAATTGTTTAAACCGCTCGGTTCTGCGTTTGAGATCTTCCCGGCTCTTGTCAACAAATTCAACAATCATTGCCGCTTCTGCATTTGCGGGAATAATCTCTTCGTATTTGCTGGATGATTCCCGAGAGAGAGTAAGCAGCCTTCGGTCCAGCAGGTCACAGGCAGCGGGTTCGAAATCCAGAATTGAAGGCAATGCTTGCAAAGCCTGGTCAAATTGTGAAAACAAAAGCAGTAGCACATCCCGCTCGGCCGGAATGGGAGTTGTCTGCAGAACGACTTCCGTACATAATCCCAGTGTTCCTTCAGAGCCCGCAAACAGTCGGGGAAAGTCGATGGCGCCATTCCGCAAAACATGCCGTAACATGTAGCCGGCACAATTGCGAAGCAGCAGCGGTTGATATTTTTCGATAAGAGTCTTGTTTTCCCGCAGCAATGCTGCCAGCCGGCGAAGAATGACACGAACTCTCGCATACTCATCGTGTTCTTCATCGTCACCGGAATGCACCTGCGGGGCTGTGCCTGCGACGACAGGTTCCTGTTGCAGCCACTGTGCGGTGCCATCAGAAAAGACCACCTGCAAAGACTGAATATGATCGCGAATTGATCCGACTCGAATGGCGTGAGAACCAGCTGCATCAACACCGATCATGCCGCCGATAGTTGTGATGGTAGAGTTCGATGGATCCGGGGCAAAATACCGCCCCGTCATTGCCAGGGCACGATTCAAATCATCCAGGACAACTCCTGGCTGAACGAGTACCGAGTCTGCACGAATCTCCAGGATTTTGTTCATGAAACGCGAAAAATCAACAACGATCCCTGCACCTAAACATCCCCCTGCCAATCCCGTTCCCGCACCACGGGCAATGACCGGAATCTGATGATCGGCTCCATAGCGAACTACTTTTTTAACATCTTCTGTTCCCCGGGGAAAAACGACAGCCAGTGGTAAAATCTGATGCAGGCTGGCATCGGTAGCAAACAGTGCCCGGGTGCCAGTATCGCAACGTACCTCTCCTTCCAGAAGCCCCAGTAAATCTTCCTGGATCTGATCACATAAGTTCGTATTCTGTTCAACAGAAGAATTTGGCACAGGCTTAAAACTTTATTTCGCATCCTGATGGGAATCGAGATTCTTTAAACAGGCAACAGCAACGCGAAGTTGTTCGTAAGGAATTTTTTCTTCAAGGGCTTCATATAAAGGTTTTAACCGGTCGGAATCAATCGAAAATGCTGCACTGGTAATTTTTTGAAACGTTTCCATGTCAAGCCACGGTTCTGGTGAAGTGATTCGATAATGCAGGATATATTCTTCCAGATATCCACTGGTTGTTGAAAGGGCACGCCCCATCGATTCTGCAACCTGCTCAATACTCATCCCCTGCTCAAAAAGTTTGGCAGCCTGTAACCCGGAATTCGAAAGCAACGGCGGTCCGTCATCTTTCGACACACTTTTTTCTATCGTACTGTTTTCGAGCCGGGCTACAACGTCAGACTTTTCGTAAAATTTTGCGATCTGAATCATAAAACGCTGCCCATATTCTGCTGATTTATGACTTCCGACTCCATGTATTTCCAGAAACTCCGCCTCGGTGGATGGTTTTTTCTTCGCCAGATCAACCAGAGTGACATCTCCAAAAACAACAAACGGAGGGACGCTTTTTTCTGCAGCGATTTCTCTTCGTAACAGACGCAGTTCTTCAAACAGCAGGCTTTCTTTTTCGTCGAGCTGATCCAACTTGGGACGAGAAGCCTTACCTGATGATGAAGTGGCTGATTTTGCCGGTTTGGCTGGCTCGAGAAGTACGGGAGTGAATTCTGCCTTGAATACTTTTTTTCCGGTTGTGGTTAACTTCAGCATGTTATAGTCGCCATATCGCTGCAGACAACCTTGTGCGACGAGTTGTTCGACCCAGTCCCGTACACTTTTCTTCGTATGTTCGCTAAGCAGTCCATAAGTGGAAAGCTGGTCATGTCCGTTTTCCAGAAGACGTTTATCTTTCGAGCCGAGCAGCACATCGACGACATATTCTCTGCCAAATCTTTCTTCAACACGGTAAACGCAGGACAGGATTTTCTGCGAAATAACAAGCGCATCGCTCACTTTTTTCAATTCACCCAGACAGGCATCACAGGCATGGCAGTTTTCCTGAGAATAACTCTGCCCAAAATGTTCAACGAGCGCCCGGTGCCTGCAGGTGACCGAGCTGCAAAAACGATTGATGAGCGCAAGCTGCTCGTCTGCAATTTTCGCTGCCTCGCCCTGCAGGTCGGACAAAATCGTTTTCCAGGTGACAAAATCATTCCCGCCGTAAAACAGGCAGCACTCGGCAGGCAAGCCGTCTCGTCCGGCCCGTCCGGTTTCCTGCTGATAGTTTTCCAGCGATTTGGTGACCGAAGCATGAACCACGTATCGCACATTCGATTTATCAATACCCATTCCAAAGGCAATGGTGGCGACAACAATATCTGCCTGTTCGTTTAGAAATTCATTTTGAGAGCGTTCCCGATCTTCGTGTTCCATTCCGGCATGATAGGCAACGGCCCGGTAGCCACTGCTTTGCAAATCGGCAGTGACGTTCTCGACCTGTTTACGGGTTGTACAATAGATAATGCCCGACTCTCCTGCATGACGATCAATGACTGCGCGAACCTGTCTGGGGAAATTATCTCTTCTGGTGGCTCGATAAGTTAAATTGGGACGATCAAAATTACCCACTAAAATTTCGGGGGAATTCAGTTTCAGCTGCACCGCGATATCCTGTCGAACCTGCTCAGTCGCAGTTGCGGTGTAGGCGTGTATGTCGATATCTGGAAATCGTTCCCGGAGTTGTCCGAGGATCCGATATTCCGGACGAAAATTATGTCCCCAACTGCTGATACAATGAGCCTCATCAACTGCAAGAAATGAAAGTTTCTGGTCACTTAGAAAATTGAGCATGCTGTCGGTACAAAGCCTCTCCGGAGCAACATACAGAATTTTGATTTTGCCATCACGAATTTCATTGGCAATCTGCCAGCGTTCATCAGAACTCAGCGAACTGTTGACTGCAGCGGCATTGATGCCACATTCTTTTAAGGCATCAACCTGGTCTTTCATCAACGCAATGAGCGGAGAAACAATAATTGCCAGGCCATCCCGCAATAAAGCCGGCAGCTGGTAACAAAGAGATTTTCCTCCTCCGGTTGGCAGAACCACCACGGAATCCTGTTTATTGATTACCGATTGCATCGCTTCAAGCTGCAGCGGTCGGAATGAATTGTACCCCCAGTATTTCTGGAGTTGAAGCAAAATCTGCTCTTTATTGATCCCGGCTTCCAGAGAGCTTTGCTCTGAAACACGCGCAATAGCCTGTTCGACCAAAACTGCTTCGGTTTCTGGAGGTGGATTTCCATACTGTTCAAATTGAGATTCATCTGCCATGGTCATTATTATTCATCTCTGCAAATGCATTCTTGATATTATATTTCGTTCGGCATGAATTTTCAGATCGATTTGTTATCATACTGGACCGAAGCAGGAAAGACCATTAGCATCCTGTTTTCGAAATGACTGAAACTATCAATATATACTGAAACCTGGAATTATGACTTCTCCCCGCGTATGTGTATTAAGAGCGCCAGGTACAAATTGTGACCTGGAAACCGGCTATGCTTTTGAATTAGCCGCGGCGCAGGTTGATAATGTCCATCTGTTTGAATTGGCAAAGCAGCCCGAAAGGCTGAAAAACTACCAGATTCTCTGCATTCCCGGCGGTTTCAGCTACGGGGACGATATTGGAGCGGGAGTCATTTTTGCAGGGCAAATTCGCAGGCAGCTCGACGAAATGCTGCACGAATTCCTCTCGCGAGATACTTTGACGCTAGGTATTTGTAATGGATTTCAGGTGCTGATGAAGGCGGGAATTCTTCCCGGAAGTAAAGAACAAAACGTAACACAGGTGGATGAAAAGCGAGAAGTCACGCTCACCTGGAACGATAACGGCAAATACACCGCCCGCTGGGTTCATCTGGTCTGTGATAATTCGCAGAGTCAATTTCTGAAAGGGATTGATACCATTGAGCTGCCGATTGCACATGCAGAAGGGAAAATTTGCGTCAGCGATCAGTCTCTGCCAGCACAATGGAGGGAGTCTGGGCAAATCGGGATGCGTTACTGCGACGAATCGGGTGATGCCTGTGATGAAATACTTCCGGACTCATTCAACCCAAACGGTTCGGTCGCCAACATCGCAGGCTTAAGCGATCCAACAGGCCGGGTACTTGGCCTCATGCCGCATCCCGAACGTTTCATCAAAGCCACCCAGCACCCTCAATGGACACGCCACAATTTAACGGGCCAGGGTGACGGCCTGAAAATATTCAAAAATGCAACCGGATATTTCCAAAGCTGAATCGCATTTTCGGCTTCCGTAAGGCAAGCTATTTCCCCGTTCCCAAGCAGGAGCTTGGGAACGGGGTGAATCTGACGCTGACCAGTTAGTCCTGATCAGTTTCCTGTAACGCATGATCATCTTCAAATTGCTCTTTGAAGATTACTTCGACTGTTTCTACACAGGCGGTTACTTTATGTTTTGGGATTACTTCTTCCCTCAGAAAAGTAATCATCCCATCATAGTTTCGGGTTGAAACAATCACTTCAATGCGGATGTGATTTTGAATCGCCTCATCTCCTTTTTCGATGAGGCTTCGCCCGGCTCCGTAGCAGGGAATTGCGGTAAAACCGGTTGCTCCGCGTTCAATAAATTCCTTCTCAAGCCATTTTTCCAATTCCAGTTCTGCGATAATAGTAATACGTCGCAGGCTGGCCAGCCCTCGCTTGCGAGCAGAATGATGATCTTTAGCGAGTGGTTGCAGGGAATCCAGCCCGCGAATTTCCAGTAACAGACCTTCCTGCTGGAAGTCACGTTTCATTTCTTCCAGTTTTTCCATCACGCTGTGGTCAACCAGTTTCGTATTGGAAACATCAATAATCAAATTACGTCTCTGAATTAACCCAATCTGTTCAATCTGTTTGCGGAATGGAATCCAGTTACTGAATACTGCTGATTCCCGGGCAATAATCATACTGGTTTTATCGTCGTATTCTTCGACTTCGAGATAAGGCATGAAGATCGATTTGATTGGTACGCCATTGATTACGTGAATGGTCATTTTCAAAACCATACCGATCACAATTCCAATAAGAAGATCGGTGGCAAGAACAGCAATCAGAGTCGTGACAAATATTGCGAGCTGCTCTATTCCGATACGATAGACATGCAGAAATTCAGAAGGATGGGCCAGGCGGTATCCCGTGTAAACCAGCATTGCCGCCAGGGCTGCCAGGGGAATCATATGCAAAAAGGTAGGGATCAACGCTACACAAATCAATAGAAACATCCCGTGCCATAAATCGGCAAAACGGGTTCGTGCGCCATTATCGATATTTGCTTTACTACGGACAATTTCAGAAATCATCGGCAGTCCACCGACTAAAGCCGCACATAAATTACCCGCTCCAACGGCGATGATGTCACGATCCATGCTTGTTTTTCGTTTCCACGGATCGAGTAAGTCGATCGCCTTGGCTGAAAGCAGCGATTCTAACGAGCCAATAATGAAAAACATGAAGACCCATTTCCAGGCTTTCAGTTGAGCCAGTGCAGAAAACTGAGGATAAGTGATATCGTCAAACATGCCAAAAATACGGTCAGGCATTTTTACCAGAAATTGTTCACCCAACTGATACTGATGCGTTTGCAGAATATAGGAGTGTTCGTGCATCAGATTAAAAGCCATCCCCATTGGAACCGCAACAACCAGTACCGCCATGGGAGAAGGGATCACTTTGAGCGGGCCAAGTTTCCTGGAAATGATTGGCCAGATAAACATAATCAGAATGCTGACGATACCGATTGCAGCAATTGCTGGATTGGCTTCTTCGATGTAATGCGGGAATTCCCGGAGCATTTCCAGTGGTTCTCCGGAAGCGGAAACTCCCAGTGCAACCGGGAATTGCTTAATAA
>WFOZ01000360.1 GCA_015487825.1 Planctomycetaceae bacterium | reverse complement strand
GTTACCAGCAGGGGCGTTGTTGAACAAATCGTGAATACTAACAGGAGAGAGAGATAATGATCAGCAAAGCAATTTTTTCCGTCTGTTTTTCCCTTCTTTTAGTCTCAGACCTCTTCGCCGATGAAGCTGCGATTGCGCAGGTTCAGGCCAAAGGAGGGCGTGTGATCAAACTGGCGCAAAATGATGACCGGCTTGAAATTTCGTATCATCTTTCTGATCAGGAAATTAAAGACGCCAATTTGGCACCACTGGCGAAACTGACCAAAGTCTATCAGGTGAATTTGCGGGGAACAAAAATTACAGACGCCGGCTTGAAGCACCTGACCGGGTTGAAGTCGCTGGTTCACTTACATCTGGAAAAAACGGCCATCACAGATGCTGGTTTGAAGCATCTGGCCGGGTTACAGAATCTCACTTACCTTAATCTGTACGGCACAAAAATCACTGATGCCGGATTGGATCAGCTTGCGGGACTCAAATCTCTACAAAAATTGTATCTCTGGCAAACCGGCACAACAGAAGCAGGTATTAAAAAACTGCAGGCAAAACTTCCTAAACTCCAAATCGTCTCAGCCCTGACCCTCATCAAACCTGCTCCTCCCAAAGCTGAAGAGAAGAAGCCGGAGAAAAAGAAAGCGGAAAAAAAGCCAGCAGAGAAAAAAGCAGCCGAAAAGAAACCTGCTCCCAAGAAAGTAGAAAAGAAGGCAGCTGAAAAGAAACCTGCAGAGAAAAAACCAGCAGCAAAAAAATAACCTCAGGCAAATAGATTCAGACAATAGCCCGGCTGTTTCGGTGTTAAATTGCCGAAATAAGCTGGGCTATATTCTTTTCGAATCCTGGATGGCGAGCATGCAAACATGAAATCGGTTTCTCGTTTTTTTGCAATACTGGGGCCTGGTGTACTGGTTGCAGCGACCGGTGTCGGGGCGGGGGATCTTGCAACGGGAGCTTTTACCGGGAGTCAGCTTGGGTTGACTATTCTCTGGGCGGTAGTCATCGGAGCGGTTTTCAAATTTGCTCTCAACGAAGGGTTAGCTCGTTGGCAGCTTGCCACTGGAACGACAATCCTTGAAGGCTGTTCTCAGCACTTTGGCATCGTATTTCTCTGGTCGTTTCTCGCTTATCTCATTTTATGGACATTCTTTGTCGCCGCTGCGTTAATGAGTGCCAGTGGCGTTGTTCTTCACGCAATCTGTCCGGTTTTTCAAACAGCTTTTCATGATAAAATTCTGTGGGGCATTGTCCAAAGTCTTGTTGCGGTGACACTGGTTTTTCTGGGAGGGTATCGTTTATTTGAACGGGTAATGGCTGTCTGTATTGCCATTATGTTTTTTATTGTTGTGACGACAGCAGTGCTCATCAAACCGGATCTCAGTGAAGTATTTTCCGGCCTGTTTATTCCCCGCATCCCCCAGCTGGATGGAGCCGGATTAGACTGGAGCGTTGCGTTATTGGGAGGAATCGGCGGAACTTTAACAATTGTCTGTTATGGTTACTGGATACGTGAAGAAAACAGAACCTCACTCGAGCAGCTCAACCTCTGCCGGCTCGATCTTGCAACCGGATACATCATGACGGCGCTGTTCGGAATCGCGATGGTTATTATTGGGTCGCAGACAGATCTGGAAAAAGGAAGTTCTTCTCAAATAATCCTGTTACTGGCTGAGCAGTTAAAGACGACTTTCGGGGAGCAGGGGCACATCGCATTCTGGCTGTTTCTACTCGGTGCATGGGGCGCGGTTTTCAGCAGTTTGCTGGGAGTCTGGCAATCAATTCCCTACTTGTTTACCGATGTGTTTGAATCGTTGGTCGCACATTATAAAAAGCAAACACCCAGACAAATCACTACCAGCAGTACGCCTTATCGATGCTATCTTGTTGGGATGGCGACTGTGCCGATGGTCGCTTTATGGTACGATTTCAAAACGCTACAGAAAATCTATTCCATTTGCGGAGCACTCATCATCCCGATGCTGGCGATGGTGCTGCTTATTCTGGGAAGCCAACAGAAACGAATCGGCCAATCGGCAAGAAACCCCTTCTGGAGCACAGCGATTCTCTCACTCGCCTTGCTCTTTTTCCTCTACGCCGGTTTTCTAACGATTCAGAAACAACTGAACTGAAAACAAACCACGCATCAATTCTGTTATTAATCAGGCCCAACCTGCTCAACAAGCAGCAGGTAAACGCCAACTCGCCTCTACTGTTTTTTATAACCGGCGTAAATTCCATCCATAATAAACTGATTGAGCAATTGGCATGCTCCGGCCTCTGTTTTCTTGCGGGTGTCGAGTTGAATTCCAACTCCGGCATCGTGTAGTAATTGAGCAAACGGCTTGAGCCAGTCCTGTTTTTCTGATTCCGCTGAGTTCGTTGTTGCCAGTAACCCTCGCAGATGCCTGAGAAAACGGAAATTCTTCAGCGGATTATCAAGCCCGTTATTGACAGGGTTGATTGCCAGAAAACCGGCGAATTGTAATGGGTGCATCAAGGTGAGTTTCATGGCAATAGAAGCACGCTCTTCAAATCCTGCCAGATAAATTCGATCCGGATGAATATTAGCCTCCAGGTTAAATTCCACCAATTCTTCCTGAATATGGCTCATCAACTGGTTACAGCAAATGGTTCTGTTATGTGGAAGCTGATCAAGAGAAATTTCCAGCCCCAGATAATTCTGATCGCTGATCAAAGGCATCAGGTCTTGAAAATCACGCGAAGAGGAACGACTATCGCAAAGCCAGATAATTAAAGGATAAGCGTATTTCGGTTCATGTTTTTCAGGATAGTAAAACGCATCCGGCGTAAGCAGGTTCCTGGGCAATCCCAGGTCTTCTTCAGAAATTTCTTCCTGATAGTTTTCAGCGATCTCCTGTTCTTCCTGCCAGGCTAATGAGGCGAGCAGTTCTTTAATCGCTTCAGGGTCGTATTGCGAATAGGTCTGATGCGCAAAATGACGATGGCCCGGATCAAAGTGAAAACGTTTCATAATAAAGGTCTACTTCTGTCTTGGATTAAATGCAAAATAGAATAATGTATTGTTACGCTCACCCTCACTGCCAAAGAGGGCTTCAGGAACGTCTGAAAATGAATCGATGTTGTTAAAATTTAAAAAGTAATTTACTACCGCAATCGAAACCGATGATAATAATGAACCCCGCGGCACCCTTTTGCTTGAGAAAACAGGTGCAACGGAAAATATTTACCGGGGCAGCCTGTGGCTTTCACGCTTTTGTGGGCCACAACATTTTTTGAACCAATCGAGTATTTATCCTTCAGAATATCGAGCAATGTTTTCAACGAATCCAACTGTTTTGAGGTCGGCCTTGTTTTATCAAAGTTCCCAACCAGACAAATTCCTATCCCCATTTTGTTATAATTGGCGTTTCCTGCATGTGCCCCTTCAGTCTGATCGATCCAGCGGAAAGTCGGTTCAATTTTACCATCTTTCATTTCGTTTCCATTACCGATGACAAAATGGTATCCAATCCCTCTCCACGGATTCCCCCGGCTGTCCACTCGCTGCAAATGTGCCTGGTGAATCGAGGCCACACTTCCTTTTTGCGTAGCGGTGTGATGCAGTACGATGTACTTCCAGTGACGTTCTTTCGCTTCCGGTTGCCAGGGGTTGGGATTATTGCTGCTGGTTTGTTTTCTAAATGGAGAAGTAGATTTCTTAAAACGCGAATTCAAAACTCTTGACATATCAATTGGCGGCGGATGATTATAATTGGATGGCGCATTTGAACGCGGAGAACCGGCCATTGCACTTTGCCCAGCGTAAAACCACACAGCAATAATTGCAGCAACTGGTAGAAACAAATTTCTTTTGTTGATGATTGTGATAACCACTGGATCAGCTGTCCCACTTTCATTGGTGGTCATTAAATTTATTGGACACCGGCTGCGGATTGGCAGGACGCTCTTTTTCAATTTAAGGGCGGCTACGATGCTCCAACCGTCAGATGATCTCAGCACTCTATCTGCGATAAAATAGAGTGTCAATCTGAAGTTTAATTTGCTCGCTTTTGTAGCGTTTTCAAGCGTTGGTCGATGCCAGAAAACAGATGCAATTTGTGAAACAGGCGAACTTGCGCAAACTTTAACGAGGCGTTAACTTCAACGTAACTTACCTGGATTGATAAATCGCTTCGATTGTCAGAAGGTCGTTGGATCTGAGTTTTTTTCTCGTGAATATTAACTGGACAGCGCCAGGTTCTGTTGGTGTAGGTTAGTGTGGCGGGGGTTTGGGGTAAACGGATTTGATTATTTCGGGGTCTATTCCGAGTTCTGCCAGGCGTTTGCGTCTTGTTTTTCGGTGAGATTTCGCTGCTTGTGCATTGCGGCAGGCGTAATATTTCTGGCGGTTGGCTTCCTGTTCGTATCGCTGCAGCCGAGAACGTGGCGGCAAGCCAATCGAATCGATGAACACGTTGGCGGCGCGGCGGACTTGTTCCATCGTCAACAATTCGCCGCTCAGGACATCTTCGTTGGGTGAAAGTTCCTGGCGGGTGCGGGCACAAAAAAGCTGACTCAGGATTGTGATAAAAAGATGGCGATGAATGCAACGCCAACCGCGACATTCAAAATGATCCAGCCCCAGTTCTTCTTTGGCTTCCCGAAAGCAATCTTCAATCGGCCAGCGTCCAAAAGCGACCCGCAGAATCTTGCGAAGCGACCAGCCATCACGCCCCGGAACACGATTGGATAAAAAGTATTTGATTTCGCCAGTCAACACATTGCGAGCAACAATCAGTGTGCATTGGTTGCTGACCAGTTCGCCGGTATGCGTTTTTCGCCAGCAGGTTGCCCAGCGAATTTCCCAAACCTCGCTGCCGTGATGTGTCTGTTTGATGCAGTACCGTTGAGGTCTCTGCTGACGCAATACCGGCGAGTATTTTGCCAGGTTTTGAACTTCGCTTGGTTGCCTGTCCCGCTGACACAATCGTGGGTATTTCTTCGGACGCCCTGCAGCGTTTTGAGGCGGTTTTTTCAGTACTTTCGGCTTGGTGAGCCAAGCATGCGCATTCGGCGGGATCTCCACAACGAAAGCCTCTTTTCGAGCATCGAGTCCATCAAGAAACGCACCGTCACGACCGTAAAGTTCGTCGGCTGTCCAGGCCATCACTTTGATCCCGTTGTCTCTCGAACGATCAATCAAATCCAAAGCGATTTGGGGTTTCGTTTGGAAGACAATCTCATCAGGGATGTAGTTTTTTTTCGGCGCACCGGATCGTCAATCCACTCACGGGGCAGGTACAGTTGTGCGTCCAAAAGGCAATCAAACCCAGGAGCCGAATACGCCAACGCAACATTGTTGATACAGTTTTCAATCTTTCCGCGATTGCCATTGTACTGCCGCTTGACGCCGGCTGTTTCATGCCCACTCTTGGCGGTTCCAGTTTCATCAATGCAACCAATCGCCTCCGCACAGGCGTGCTCGGTGGCAATCAGTTGCTGGCAGCGATCTCGCAGCATCTGCTC
>WFOZ01000359.1 GCA_015487825.1 Planctomycetaceae bacterium | reverse complement strand
CTACGATATATCGGGAACTTATTTCGGGACTGTTCCTTTACGAACGCTGAAGAAACATTTTTTATCTCCTTAACGTTTGGGAACTTGAAATGAAAAACAGATTTCAAACAGTCTTTTATGTGACCGCACTGATTGCAGGAGTTGCATCAGTTGCAGTCATGGTCACTGTGGGCCTGCTTTATAATGCTGCTTATAACCAGACTCGAAAACAATTGGCAGATACTGTCAATAGCCATGCCAACCTTATAGAAGCTGTCGCCAGACACGATCGTATCCATAGTCCTGAAAACTCAGTCAACGCAACGATCAGTCAGATTGTTGATGCCCATCAGCAGGATAAAGGGTTTGGCGAGACCGGGGAATTCACATTGGCGACATTGAAAAATGACATGATTGTTTTTCTGTTGAGCCATCGGCACAAAGTTAAAACGAGTGAGCAAGGAGATCAGTCAATGGTTCCTTTTAAAGGAAAAGCGGCTGAGCCGATGCGACTCGCTTTACTGGGGCGTACCGGTACTGTTGTTGGTGTAGACTATCGCGGTAAAACCGTGCTTGCAGCTTACAGGCCGATTGCTGGTCTTAATTGTGGGATCGTTGCAAAAATCGATTTGGCGGAAATCCGTCGTCCGTTTATCGGGATCAGCATTGTTGCCATTCTGACCGTGGTTTTATTGAGCCTGTTGGGAGTCTGGTTGGCGGTGGGGCCATTGTTCAAACGTCTGGATGAAGGTGCAGCCCGAATTACCTCCATTGTTGAAACGGCTGTCGATCCCATTATCACCATTACCAGCAAAGGTTTGATTGAATCATACAATTCGGCTGCGGAAAAACTATTCGGTTACAGTGTGGAAGAAGCAGTGGGGAATAACATCAGTATGCTGATGCCTTCGCCGTATCGAGAGGCCCACAATGGCTATCTGGCACGTTATATGAAATCCGGCAAGAAAAACATTATTGGTATAGGCCGGGAAGCGATAGGGAAAAAGAAGGACGGAACAACATTTCCGCTTATGCTTTCGGTAAGCGAAGTTCAACTGAATACGGAAGATAGCAGCCAATCGGATCGTCTTTTTACAGGATTCATTCGTGACCTGACCGAACAGAAACAGCGGGAAGAAGAACTGATTCAGGCAACGCAAAAGGCTGAGAAACTGAGTGCCTTTGGCGATATTATTGACAGATCCCTAAACGAAATTCTTATCTTCGAAGCTGCTTCGCTGCGATTCATTCATGCAAATCATGGTGCATGCAGGAATCTTGGTTACACATTGGATGAACTCCAACAGATGACACCGCTTGACATTAAACCGGAATTCACACAGGCTTCGATTGCAGAATTACTTTATCCATTGTTTGACGGATCGAAAGATTCACTTGAATTCGAAACCGTGTATCGCCGAAAAGACGGTTCGGAATATCCGGGCAAAGTGCATTATGAGTCGTCAACCTTCGGAGGTCGGCCCGTTATTGTTGCTATCGTACTCGATATCACTGAGCAGAAAAAATCGGAGGAACGCTTACGGAAATTGTCTGCAGCGGTTGAACAGAGTCCGGTCAGTATTGTGATTACAGATATAGCCGGGACGATCGAGTACGTTAACGAGCAATTCACCAGGTCGACCGGCTACGCAAAAACAGAAGTGATCGGAGGGAACCCCAGGCTGTTGAATTCCGGTGAGACTCCAAAAGAAACCTATTCAAAAATGTGGGCTTCACTTAGCAAAGGTGAGGTTTGGCGAGGCGAATTCCATAACCAGAAAAAGAATGGCGAACTGTATTGGGAACTGGCCACGATTGCCCCAATCCGAAACTCGCAAGGGGAAACGACGCATTTCGTAGCTCTTAAAGAAGATGTCACTCAGAAGAAACAGATGAGGGATAATCTGATACAGGCCATGCATGCCGCAGAAGATGCCAACCGCGCCAAGAGCGAGTTTTTGGCGAATATGAGCCACGAAATCCGAACACCGATGACGGCTATTTTGGGGTACACGGACCTGCTTTTTGGCGATGGTGATATTTCCAAGGCACCCAAACATCGCATCGAGGCGATTGAAACCATTAAACGCAACGGGCATTTTCTACTGGGGCTGATTAACGATATCCTCGATCTGTCAAAAATCGAAGCAGGGAAGCTTGATGCAGAGCAGATCGATACTTCTCCACATGAAATTATTTCTGATGTGTTCTCTCTGATGAAAGTTCGCTCTGAATCAAAGGGGCTTCAGTTAAATGTGCAATATGATGGCCCGATTCCTAAAACAATTTTCACCGACCCGACTCGCTTACGGCAGATTATTATTAATGTTGTCGGCAATGCTATTAAGTTTACTGAGACGGGGACTGTTCAGATAATCGCTCGCCTGTTGAATGAAGCCGGTAAGGATCCCCAATTGCAAATAGATGTTACTGATACAGGAATTGGGATTGATAAAGATAAAATCGAGAAACTCTTTATGCCGTTTACTCAGGCTGACGGTTCGATGACTCGAAAATTCGGCGGCACCGGATTGGGGCTGGCAATCGGTAAACGCCTGACGGAACTACTTGGTGGCAGTCTTTCCGTTACAAGCATCCCTGGAAAAGGGAGCACGTTTTCAATCATCGTTTCCACGGGCCCGCTGGATAAAGTCGAACTGGTTCATGGTGATGTCAAACCAGCCAGTACAAAAGTTATTACTGAAAAAACGGAAACTCAAAAGGCCAGCACGAAAGCTCCTCTTCAAAACTGCCGTATCCTTTTTGCCGAGGATGGTCCCGACAATCAAAAACTGATTGGTTTCCTGTTGAAAAAAGCAGGGGCAGAAGTCACGCTGGCTGACAATGGACAGATTTCCTACGATCTGGCAACCAGTGCGCTGGCTGAGGGGAATCCGTTTGATGTTATTCTAACCGACATGCAAATGCCTGTGATGGACGGTTACGAATCGACTCGAAAACTTCGAGAGAATGGCTATCGTGGTTCCATCATTGCATTAACTGCTCATGCAATGCAAAGCGATCGCCAGCTATGTCTTGACGCTGGATGCGATAATTACACGACCAAGCCGGTCAATCGAAAAGAACTTATCGAAATGGTTGCCAGCTATGCCGGGAAGACCAGTGAAATTGAAATGAAATAACGAAGCATTGGAAGATCTCAGTAGCGGTGCAGCCACATGGGTAAAACAAGCCGCTTGGCTATGGGGTTACATGCCCCTCCTGTTTCAAAGCAGCAGCGGAGGAAGCTGAGCAGTAATACCAGGTTAAAAATGGGGCTGCTCGGACT
>WFOZ01000358.1 GCA_015487825.1 Planctomycetaceae bacterium | reverse complement strand
GTTGTACAGTTTGTTGATAAGAGTTCTCATGAGTGTGTCTCCAGCTATCCAAGTGTGTGAATGATTTGTTTGAGTCGGTTTGAAGTGTGTGACTCGTGTTGAAAGTTACGTAAAGCACCCTGTGTGCCAAACTTAACACTCCGAGGGGATTCGGGGCATGCCACAAAAGGCGATGTTCCCGTAACTCATTGTTCACCAATAAGTTACGGGAATTTTACCTGGAAAGTGAAAAGTAAATTTCACAAAATGGATTGCAGCTTCACAATGATGCTAAATCTCAACAATTCTATCAAAGAATCAGCATAAAAAACCTGTAACCTCAATGGTAGTAGTTAGTTATGGATATGTTGCAGCAGGCATGCGTGTCGAGTTTTATCAACATGAAATTCAGGGCAGAATGGCTGGGAATCAGATCTTTCCAGATTCCGGTAAAACTGTTAAACAGTCTTTAGTCAGTATCAGTAACTCTCATGAGCAGTGCGAGTTCGGTCAATTGTGTTCACTTTTCGTTGTCACTGTCAGCAACAGGATGTTGTTATGGGATACGTATCACATACGGATGAACCGGCAAGGTCTTCCAGCCATCATCTCTCGGCTTGGCCTCAAGTGTATCGGTTGTGTGTATTATCAATATGCCTGTTAGCGGGGTGCGCTAATGGAATGTCTCCTTTCGGACTTTCCTCAATGATGCCCGGTAACAATATCTCCGGGCAATTTGAGCCCGATGTTGATTACGAAGCAGAAACTGCGGCACGTGAACGGCAAGGTAAATCTGACAGGAATTAGATAGCCAGATAAGAGCCAGGTGGTTCTGTTTGAGTCAGGTTTTTGAGTCAGATAAACAGGCTCGCAATAAACTCACAAAATTGTGTGCCACGACTGTGTGAGCCGTTCGAGATATTAATTACAAGTTAAATAACCAAAACTCCAACGCATCATTGCCCACAGGTCCGTGACATGTAATCGAGTTTTGTCTTTCAGAAAAATTTTGGGTTGTGGCATACCGGCTACGCTGGAAGTCATATATTTTCAGGGAAGGGTGATCGACATGGCAGGGAAGCCACGTGGTCAAAATATAAACTACGTTCTGGCAATGCTTCTGTTATCAGGTTTCTTTATGGGACTGAGCGGTTGTGAAGTTGGCCGTACGATGTTCCAATACAGCAGCGGTTCGAGTAGTCCGTGGGTTGGGATTGATCTGCTTCCCCGGAAGAAAAAGTCGGCTACAAAAATAAGCCACAAAAAAGTGGTAAAGCCCCGCTCCAGAGACTCGCAGGAAGTTCAGGTTGCATTGCAGAGGGAACCCGTGATGACCAAATTCAATAAAAAACCAATTCGTCTCAATTTGCCGACCAGTCAGTCAGCAAAGAAAAGTAAAAAAAAGACCGAGCCCGATACAACCAACAATCCGCTTCCAACTGCCCCTCAAAAAAATTATTGAGCGAGCCCCCTTTTTTCTCTGTTGTTTTGCTTGTTGTGATGGCCTAATTTTGGATGTCGCTGGAACCGTCAGAAGCAGGAAGTCGTTTTGTCTCAGGATGACCCTCAGTTTGCCCGGCTGCGATTGCATGGCCGAATCACTTCGCTGATTTCTACTCATCCCTGGAAATCATTGCTGTTTGCTGCTGCAAGTTCTTTGATATGCGTAGCCATGACGCTGTTTGGTCTGGAATTCAAGTCGGATCGCTCCGATTTAATCAGTCCGAACGCAGGATTTCACCGCCGCTGGCTGGAATATTGTGAGCGGTTTCGAGAAACCAACGAACTTTTGATTCTGCTCGAAGGTGATGATAAAAGTGAACTGGCTCAATCGCAAAAATGGATTGTCCGTGAACTGAAAGCTCGTCCTGAACTGTTCGGAGATGTGCTATCGCAATCGATGGTGATGGCTCAGGCAGATCAGCAGTCACTGAATAAATCTGTTGATCCCGAGCGACTGCAGACAGATCTGCAGATTGCGTTCACGATTCAAAACGCCTCGCAGGAAATGTCACCACTGCTCGCTTTAGTAGGAGTCGCTCATCAGGAGTTACAGCCGATCGGGTTAAAGGAACCAACCGAACTGCCGGTAACGAATCGAGTGGCTCATGCGCTGGAAAAATCACTTCAGGCAATTGATACTTCTTACCAGAAATACTTCCCTGAAAGCTCCCCCGGCCCGACACGTCTCTGGAATCAATATCTCCTGGCAGAGCAAAATTCGAAACACACGAATCGCGAATTAATTAGCGTTGTTCCCTTAACGCAGGCAGAATCAGGGCCGGCAAAGTATCAAAAATCTTTGCAGGAAATAAACCGACTATTGCACGCGGCTCGCCAGCGGTTTCCCAATATCTATTGCGGCTTAACGGGTATTCCGGAGTTAGAGCATGAAGAGATGGCTCGTTCACAAAGTGATATGGGAATTGCCTCCGCGGTCTCTTTTGGCGGCGTAGTGATTCTGCTTTTGTACGGATTTCACGGATTAAGATTGCCGATTGCGTGCTGCATCACACTGGGAATCAGCATGCTGTGGACACTGGGACTGACAACCGTTCTGATTGGTCATTTGAATATACTTTCGATGGCGTTCGCCGCAATTCTTGTGGGATTGGGAATCGACTTTGGCATTCATCTTTTATCGAGCTATCTGGAGTTCCGCGAAAACAATGAGTCGGTTGTTCGTTCTATTTCGCTAGCCAGCGATACCGTTGGCAAAGGAATAATTACCGCTGCCGTCACTACATCGATCGCATTTTTATGTGCGGGAGTGACCGACTTTCCCGGCGTCGCGGAGTTGGGGATTATTGCAGGATGCGGTGTGTTACTGGCCGCGATGGCAACATTTCTCGTCTTCCCGGCTCTGATAGCCATTGTAGAACGGAAAAGAGATCGACGGACATTACGGTTGCCAAATCCGTCTGCTCAAAAAGGAAATATCTTTTCCTGCAACAGGCTCAGAACTGCCGTGAGCCATCGCCCACTGCTGACTGCTTTGTTGTTTTTGATTC
>WFOZ01000357.1 GCA_015487825.1 Planctomycetaceae bacterium | reverse complement strand
GTACTGGCTGTCTTGAAATGCAAACGTGATATTTCGCTCGATGAAATTGTGAAATCAAATCCGAAACTCAGTTTGACTTCACACGAAGGAAAACAACTCGCTGTTGGAGAAGAAGGGACTCAAAAAGTTTATTTCTATGTGGTAGAACCCAAAACGATTCTGGTTGGTTCTGAAAGTGGAGTGTTCGGAACGATCAGTCGGCAAAACAGCGAGCAGGATCACTCAGCATTCCATTTTGTTGACTGGAGTTCCCCTTTTGCAATCGGTTTTTCTCCCAAAAAACCACGTGATTATTTCGGTAAGGCAAGCCTGGAGAATTCCCCGCCCGGCATGCCCCCCGCGTTAGCGACACTGGCAAAAGAGTTCAGCACCAAAGCCCAGGCAGTCGGCTTGATGATTACTTTAGAGAACAAACTCAATCTGAATATCGCTCTGAAATTTGAAGATTCTTCTACGCCAGCAACCATCAAAACATCACTTGAAGAACTCGTTGGACTTGGAAAAGAACAACTGGAAAAAATAAAGCAAAGTCCTTTAATGTCGATGAATCCCAAATCTGGTGAAATGATGAAATCGGCTGAAACAGCACTGGATGGATTGCAATTCAAACCGGATGGCAATTTACTGGCAATCACTTTATCAACTGATCTCCCTTCATTTGATGAAAAAACAGGATCAGCTGCTCCCAGCACGAGTTCTCTTATGAACATGCTGGGACCGATGATGGGAATGCCAGGTTCCGACAAAACTGGTAGTTCGAGAAATACTGCCTCGCAAATGATTACCGAAAACAGAATGAAGCAAATTGGTCTGGCGATGCATAACTATCACGACAAACATACAAAGTTTCCAGATGCTGCAATAAAAGATAATTCGGGAAAACCGTTGTTAAGCTGGCGAGTGAGCCTTCTTCCGTTTTTAGGCCAGAACGTTCTGTATGAACAGTTCCACCTGAATGAACCCTGGGATAGCCCGCATAACATCGCATTGCTACCAAAGATGCCCGGTGTTTTCTCTCACGACAAAATCAGTTCTCAACCCGGAAGAACGCTGTATCGATTAATCCAGTCACCAGGTGCTTTGTTTGAAAAAGGGGAAGGGAGACGGATGCGGGACATTAAAGATGGAACCTCTAACACTGTGATGGCTGTTCAAGCCAATATCAGCCACGCGATAGAATGGACCAGACCAGACTCTTTTGAACCATCGATTAACGAGGCTCCCATCGAACTTCTGATGAATCAGGATGCCAAAGGAGTATTTATTACGTTTCTTTTAGCAGATGGTTCTGTTCGCAATTTACACCTGGCAATTCCCGCAACATCAAATGAGTTGTTCAAAAAGCTGATTACACTGGATGGCGGAGAAATTGTCCCTCATTTCGATTAGTTTTTTCAGAACTGTATCGACAGAGCCTTCTGGATGACTGAAAGCAATGGAGACTGCGATACGGTAACACAGCATGGTCGCTGCGGTTATCCAGAGTAATGATCCAGTGTAATGGGCTGGGAGTCGTATTGCAGGTTAAGAAATTCAATGATATAACCTGCTTGGAGAAAAACACACAGGAGTGTGGCTTCGTTCAATACGCTTCAAAATGAAATCTGCATATATGCCCGTCAATCCGATAATCACCGATCATTTCCGTTGTGGCATTGGCGAGCCCTTGTTGTTTTTGCTCGGGCCATGTGTGATTGAGTCTCGTGAGATGATTCTGGATATCGCCCAGGAAATTGTTGCGATACGGGATGAACTTGGAATTCAGGTCGTCTTCAAGGCGAGTTTTGATAAAGCAAACCGCACCAGCATCGACAGCTTTCGTGGTCCGGGATTGGAGGCAGGACTGGATATTCTGCGCGAAGTAACCGAACAGACCGGGCTGGCGACCACAACTGATATCCATGATCCTACACAAGCCGATCCGGTGGCACAGGTTTGCAAAATTGTGCAGATCCCCGCTTTCCTGGCCCGACAGACCGATCTGATCAAAGCAACCGCAATCGCAACCGCAAAGCATGGCAGCAGCATCAATGTGAAGAAACCGCAGTTTATCGCACCACAGGATATGATGCACATTATCGGTAAATGCGAAGACTCAGGACAATCCAACATACTGGCAACTGAACGGGGAACGACGTTTGGATACGGACATCTGGTAAACGATATGCAGGCAATTCCAACGTTACAGCAATTGGGGTGTCCAGTGGTGTTTGATGCCACGCATTCCGTTCAAAAACCGGGAGGCAAAACAACAGGCGGGAATCGAGAAATGATTCCTTTTCTCGCCCGGGCAGCGGTCGCCTGCGGTTGTGATGCAGTTTTTATGGAAACGCACCCTAATCCCGATGAAGCACTCAGCGATGGGCCTAACATGTTGCCACTGCGAGATCTGAGAAAAATCATCCAACAACTTCTTCAAATCCGCGTACTGGTTAACGAGTGGACAGGATTTCGGAAATAAGGACAGATCGATCGGGTTGTATCGATTTTCCTCTGCTTAATACGTATTAACAAGCTGAAACCGGCTGGCATCCGGCTCCGATCCCGTCTACTTTATCCTTGTATAACTAACGATCATTTTCCTTGTGCCTTGCACAAATTTCTGAGGTTCCATTTTGG
>WFOZ01000356.1 GCA_015487825.1 Planctomycetaceae bacterium | reverse complement strand
GAATACATTTTATCTTGAAATTATTTCCCAGGAACCCGATTCCAGGCTCTTCAGAATCGCAAGATTCACTTTGAGTGATTCAATCCCTTCGCCTAAATCGCACAACGCAGGAATCTTTCCTTCCACCGCATCTAAAAAGAATTCGGCTTGTCGTTCGAATAAAGTGTCTCGCTCGAAGGTGAAATTGTCGTGATCTTCCCACGCAGTGTCCGGGGTTTTCATGACTCGCCAGCGTTGTTTGTGCAATTCGACTCGTAACGTTCCCCGTTCGCAAACAACGGTAATTGTTAATTCATTCGGTGCCTGATGCTGATTCAGTGTATAATTGGCAAGGACATTGGCATGCCGGGCAAGAACGTGAACCGTGTCTTCGACATCAACACCATCCAACACAAGGTGATCCGCATCTGCAACGACCCGATCAATATCTCCCACGAGCCATTGCCCGACGTTTATCATGTGCGTTAACGCATCCTGAATTGCACCGCCGCCCATTTCCCTGCTGTGGTAATAAGTGTCGCGGTAAGCAGGCCGATACGTGGGAAAGTTCTGCCCGGTAACAATCACCATTTCGACAGGCTTGCCGTATTCCCCCGAATTGAGTGCGTCTCGCATCTGTTCAAGAATCGGATTCGCTCGATTCACATACGCCACTGCAGCGATTTTTCCGGATGATTTTGCGAGGGCTTGCAGCTCGTCGATGCCATCAAGATTCAGGCTCAACGGTTTTTCGATTAACAGATGCAATCCTTTTTTTATCAACCAAATCGATTGCTCGATGTGTAACGGAGCCGGGGTTGCAATGACGGCTGTATCAAATTGATTCTCGGTTTCAAATGCTGCTTCCAACGATGCACACGGCGTTGATGCAGGATAGCGCTCTGCGATTGTTTGCCGAAGTTCATTTTGGACTTCCACAAACGAAACATCGGCTCGCCCGGTATTCAAAAAACATCGCAGATGCCGTTCGCCAATTGACCCCGCACCGACGATAAGAACGTGATGATCTTTCCCGCCCATTACTTTCCCTTTTAAGAATTATAGGGCACACAAAAGCGAACCCAACAAGTTGAAATGCAATCTTTCTCTGATTACTCTCGCACGGTTTCGTCACGGCGACCACAAAGGACTCGGCCAGACATTTTTTCAATTTCCTGCTTCAAGTTGTCAAATCCTATTTTAGCAAAGACTTGATCATTGCCATGGAATGTTAAGCTGGCCCCTTGATCTACGGCTTCTTTGATCTTCTCTGGAGAAGCACAAGTTGCTGCCCAGTGCTTGCCTGCATTTTTTGCAGCCGTTGCGACTTTATTTAAGGCATCGATCACGCTGGGGTGCTCCATCTGACCGGGAACTCCTGAAAGAATGGAAAAGTCGCCCGGGCCAAGCATCAACATATCGACACCGGGCACGGCTGCGATTTCTTCCGCCCGTTCCAATGCAGAAGGTTCTTCGATTTGAATGATGACAAATGTCCGTTCATTCGCCTGCTTGAGGTATTCGGTTAAAGGGGTCAACTGATAGTCAGCATCAGGCCCGGCAGAATCGCAGCCGCGTTCGCCCATTGGGGGAAATTTGGCCCACTTCACAACTTCGGCTGCCTCTTCTGCAGAATTGCATCGCGGATACATAATGCCGGTTGCTCCGATTTCGAGCATTCGGGACATCCGCATGAACTCCCCTTTGGCAGGACGTGCGACAATATCAGTCCCCCCAACCCGAGCCGCACGAAAAAGCTGCTCGGCTCGATCCAAGCTCAAACCGTGATGCTCCATATCAACCCAGATGGCGTCGAAGCCAATCAGGCTGACCAGTTCGTAAATTGCTGGAGATGCCAGATGCAAAGAGACTCCGTAAGAAGGAAGTCCCTTATTGATATTGTCCAGAACACGAGATCGTCTCATTTTGTTGAATTTCTTTTTGGGTTAATCGTTAACAGAATTAGATAGGTAGAGTGGTTGCGGCGAGCCGGGGGTGTTAACCCCCTGGTCACTTTGATGTAAAAACGGTAGCGATCATCAACAGACGAAACTGACCAGGGCCATCACTGGCCCGGCTCGCCTGCAATTTGTGGCTTCCGGAATTCATTCGCGTTTGAGGTCGTTGTCTCGGATTTCTTTCATTTTTTTCGTGAATTTTTTCTTGAATGAATCAACAACGCCGCTGTATTCGGGCAGGTTTGCCAGGTTGGTAAATTGCTGGGGGTCTTTTTCCATGTCGAACAGTTCAATGCCTTTTGAAGCATCTTCGCGGTATTGCATGTAGGCCCATTTTTCATCACGCAGCAAAAAGCCTCTCCAGCTTCCATTCATACTGAAAGCAAAATCACGAACTTTATGGCACGGATTGTCCAGCATTTTTGAAATGTTTTTTCCTTGAAGCCGATGAGGAACATCTAATCCG
>WFOZ01000355.1 GCA_015487825.1 Planctomycetaceae bacterium | reverse complement strand
GACGTACTCGATTGGATTTTTTGATGCCGTAAGAAATGGCTCGGCGGTAACTGTCCGGGCAGTAACAATTTCCTTTGGGGCGTTTCGATTTGCGAGAACGAGCTTTTTTGCTTCGTTCTTCCCGTTTTCGAAGTTCACACGGGTAAACTGGAGTCGTTCGATTTCGATGAATAACTCGTTGTTCGTTTCGCCACTTTTCCGCTTCTACAGGAGAAAACAAAAAGCTCGAATCGGCACGATCCAGGAATGGCTCTAATATTTCCTGAGACTTCGGCCCGAGTGGAACGGTCCTGAGATGGCCTCGCCAGCGATTCTTATGTTTTTCGGGTTGATAGATCCAGATTTCATTGTTGCGATCAATACATTCCAATTGCATAGACAATACCTCGCCGGGACGCATCCCGGTGAGGAGTTGTAATCTGACCATCGCGGCAATCTGAGGTGCGACATACGGAAGAGTTAATTCAACAACACTCTCTTCAACAGGCTTGACTGGATCTGATTCTCTTGCCTCTGATCGACCATATTGGAGACCGGCAACGGTCCGCAGGCCTTCGTAAACCGAGGGCGTTACCAGTTCTTCGCTTACCGCCCATTTGAATACTCGCTTAACCCTGCCGATTCGCTTGTTTATCTCCGTACGACAAAGATCCTGATTGATCAGGTGTTGGCGAATAGATTTCAGTTTGAGCGGGCCAAATTCATTCGCGGGCGAATCACCGTACAGGTTATTGACCGGTGCGACGGCATCGATCATCGCCCGGAACTCTTTATTTGAGGTGTCGTTGGCACCATAATAAACCTCGGCAAATTCAAGGTATTTGACGAGGACTTCCGAAACCAGCAGTAATGCTGTTGTGAAAGGAATCGGTGTTGATTCAGCCGGGGACGATACCGCAGACATCTCTGCGACTATCCGTGCATAGCCCTGACGGCTTTCAGGCGAGTTGTATTTGCCTAAGTAGATATGGCGACCATCGATGATTACACGGGCTTGACCAGATGGTTTATGAAGTCGGTATGATGGCACTGATTTGGCGGGCATAACGCTGTTCCAGAAAGAGGCTGCTGCTAAAAGTGGTAAAACTACCACTTTCAACGACCCTTCTGGTCGCACTATCCCACTTGGGGTAGGTGTGACAACTCGTTTATTATAAACGAGTTACATAAATTACACCCGATAGGATTCGAACCTATAACCTTCGGTTCCGTAGTGCTACAATGCTTCGCGGATGGCATTCGGAATCCTTGCGAATCACTATTTTTCAGGGGGCTGATGCGTTCCTCCTTAAACGGCAAATCAGCCCTATGAGCCTGAAGTGGGTACAGTTTTATGATGTGTACCCAGGATTCATGTTTACAGATCTCTCGTTCGAAAATAAAACATTTCGGGCGGAATCATAAGAAGTCATTTCAGAATATATTGAACGTACTGTCATTTGATTTCCGTTTACGTATTTCAAAACATGACTCCTGCGAGTATGATAATTAATTGTTAGCTTTCGAGCAAATCAAAAAATAAAATGCTTGTTTCTGATGTTGGTGAAATTGAATCAGGAGAAGAATAATCATGCCATCTCGTATTACAATTGATCCTCAAATCTGTCATGGCAAACCATGTATTCGAGGATTGCGATATCCTGTCACCATGATCTTGGAACTTCTTGCTTCCGGCATGACGACACAGGAAATACTGTCAGATTATCCTGATTTGGAACAAGAGGATATTTCCGCTTGCTTGCAATACGCGGCTCGTTTGAGTGATGTGAAAAGCACGTCACAGGCTTCAGCATGAACTGGCTTATCGATGCTCAGCTTCCCCACCATCTCGCTGATTTGCTGAACAGGCTTGACCAGAATGCTGTTCATACTATTGATCTCCCAGAGGCAAATCGGACCAGCGATTCGGATGTCTGCCAGATAGCTGATGCCGAAGATCGTATTATCATCACCAAAGACCGTGATTTTGTAGATTCACATCTCATTGCCGGAACTCCCACTCGCTTACTGTGGGTTAAAACAGGTAATATTTCTAACAACGCTTTGCTCACTGTATTTGAAACCAGATTGAATGATTTCGAAACCGCTTTTTCGCAAGTGAACTTTGCAGAACTGACGAAAACAAATTTGATCCTGCATCAGCAAGGCTGATCGCATTATCAAGCATTGCTTTATGCTCCATCCAAGCTTTGAAGTCAGGCCAGATTCCCGTAGAGAATCTTCAGATGATGATCTGCATCTGTACTATGTGACAGAGAGTGTGAAAGTCTGGGATGAGAAAGCTTTGGCTCTTTTTCACTTCTGAATGATGAGTTCAGTGTGACGCAGAAGATGACAATAGATTTCAATTGCGCCATTTATAGCGTCATCTTTTATACGCTTCTCTACACGCGTTTTATTGAAATGTGACGCTAGTGACGCTAATAAAAAGAGGCCATTCAAACTTCTTTATACAGCTACACACACTCCTAAATCTCATGTTGAATATTCACTAAAAAACACACGTTGAATACCGTGAATAAAAAAACGAGATGGCTTTAACCCTATAATAAAAGGAGTTCAGCATCATTTGTTAAAAATTTCCTAACGGGATTGAATATTCCTCCCAATATTGAGGGACGTGGTTTGCATTTAAAAAAAATTCTGATTTGAAAATCAGAGATGCAAAAAACGACTTCACGTTAAGGAGAAATAAAATGATAACTGAAACAATCAATCGAGAAGGTCATCGAACAGAAAAAGGCTTCAAAGATG
>WFOZ01000354.1 GCA_015487825.1 Planctomycetaceae bacterium | reverse complement strand
TGTTCGCACGACCCATTTTCGTTTTCCTTCCCAGAAGTTTCCTGCTGAAGTATCTGCATTCTGTCCGCGAAGCACTCGTCTCACATCGAGAATGGTCAACTGCCTCGCTGCCAGTTCTTCGGGATCAACAACAACTTGAAGTTCATCTTCCAATCCGCCAATCACATTCGATTGTGAAACGCCGGGGACCCGTTCAAAGCGTGCCTCAATTTCATCTTCTGCAAAGCGGCGAAGTTTTGTAACGTCCAAATCTTTAGGGGGCAGCAACTCTTCCACTTCCGGATGTAGTTCCGCCAGTTTCCTCAACCGCAGCATCGCCAATCCGATATTGTGTGCCCGGCGAACGTGCTCCAGCTCTTTTTTTAAATCGGAATGTTTTTTCTGAAACGCGATTAACTCTGCTTCATCGGGATGCCGAGCGCTGAAAATGAACCAGGCAATCGGGGAATCATTCGCATTCGATGTACTGATCACTGGCTGATCTGCATTTTCCGGATAATCGGGAACCTGCTGTAATCGGGAATTCACTTTTAATAGCGCCTGATCCAGATTTGTTCCGACCTGAAATTCAAGCGTGATCGAACCCTTGGAATCTCCACTTTCCGAAATCAGCCGCACAAGTCCTTCAACAGATTTGAGGTACTCTTCCTGTTCCAGAACAATTTCGCGTTCCACTTCCTGCGGACTTGCCCCGGGCCAGCGTGTGGAAACCGTGATGGAAGGTCGTTGCACTTCAGGTGTCAACTGCATCGGCATGCGAAAAAAGAAGACCATGCCGAATAACGCAACAAGCAGAATCCCCACAATTACTTTCACGGGGTTGCGTACAAACGCTTCTATTAAAGCCATAGTTACCGTTTATTCATCGCGAGCCGGTCAGCTCGAAAGCCTCTCATAATTCGACAAAGATCGATTTGAAACCAATAGAGTTCGCATCTCGTTTGACGTCACCTGTTATTTACCTCAATATCATACAGCAGGTTTCAGCTTAACGGTCCCAGCTCATTTTTTGAATTAACTATTTTCTTGCAGGAATAAAATTTCATGAAACGTTATCAGTTTTTCATGCTGTTTCTACTCTCATTCTATTTTCCGGCACAATTTGCATGTCAACCGGCAGGTGCAGCTAAGAAACCAAATATTTTGTTTTTGTTTGCGGATGATCAAAGAACAGATTCCATCAATGCACACGGGAACCGATCTATACAGACCCCTCATATCGACCAGCTCGTTAGACGGGGTTTCAGCTTTCGTAACAATTACTGTTTTGGCTCCAACAGCGGGGCAGTCTGTCTACCCAGTCGGGCGATGGTGCATTCCGGAAAAATCTGGATGCACTCGAATAGCCAAATGACCGGTGAAGTGACGCTGGGGGAAACACTTCGTCGCAATGGATACGAAACTTTCGCCACCGGAAAATGGCACAACGGTGCAGCCTCCATCCTGCGAAGTTTTGAACAAGGGGTGAATGTTTTCATGGGGGGCATGTGCAATCATACAGAAGTCCCGATTTCCGAAATCAAAAATGGCAAGCTGATTAGAAAAGGAACGGGAAAGAAATTTTCGAGTGTTCTGTTTGCCGATGCCGCTATTGAATTTCTGAATCATCAAAACCCAGAGAAACCGTTCTTTGCTTACGTTGCTTTTACTGCTCCTCACGATCCGCGAAACTCACCGGTTAAGTATCGGGAAATGTATTACAACAAACGTCCTCCGCTACCAGAAAACTTTTTGCCTTTGCATCCATTCAACAACGGTTCTTTGATTATCCGAGACGAAGTGCTGGCGGCCTGGCCTCGCCAACGAGATGTGGTTAACGATCAGTTGTGTGAATATTATGGCTTGATTACCCAGATGGATAAGCAGATCGGGCGAATTCTTCAGGCTCTTGAGCAAAGTGGCGAAGCAGATAATACGATCATTGTTTATTCAGCCGATCATGGTTTAGCGATCGGAAGTCACGGCTTACTCGGCAAGCAATCTGTTTACGAACACAGCATGAAATCGCCTCTGATATTTTGCGGACCGGGAATCCCGCAAGGAAAACAATCCGAGGCTTTTTCCTATCTGTACGATATCTATCCAACACTTTGTGCATTAACGGGAACCAAAGGGCCGAAAAGCCTGGAAGGTTACGACCTCTCTACCATCTGGTCAGGAAAGAAGACTCAAGTCCGAGATTCAGTTTTTCTTCCGTACACGAATACGCAGCGTTCAGTTCGTGATCAGCGATGGAAGCTGATCGTTTATCCCCAGATCAATCACTCTCAACTGTTCGATCTGGAAAAAGATCCTCTTGAGCAAAAAAACCTCGCAGAGAATCTGCAGTACGCGATTCAAAAACAGAAGATGCAGAAATTGATGAAACGCTGGCAAAAAAATATTGGGGACATTCAACCATTACGCGTCCAAAAACCGAAACCGAAGCAGATCGATCTGACAAAAGTAAAACGCAAACCAGATCGATTTCAGCCGCAGTGGATTATCGATAAATATTTTGACTGAACCTAACCCGGCGTAGCCGGAACCAAACAGGGATTTGAACCACGAATGAACGCGAATAGACACGAATTTTCTTTGGAGAACTTTAACATTGAAATGTAGGATGGCGTGCTTGCACCCATCAAATGTGGTCTCCATGTCATTAATATATCACTGGTGAATCTATCTCGGATCATAAC
>WFOZ01000353.1 GCA_015487825.1 Planctomycetaceae bacterium | reverse complement strand
CTGTATTACTAACGGTAAAAGTTTGCGAACGGCTCGTAAATTTTAGAAAAAATATCAGTTTGGTTACGGCTATCAGAATGAACCAGCCGTGCTGGGACCTCCGCGTCTCTATGGTTTTCTTCTGTTTTTCTGTTTGGTTCCTGTTACTAAAACATTGTACTCTCACGATTCCTTTTTATGCCAGAAGATCAATCCAAGATGATTTCAAAAGTTTATTCAATTCAATCGCTGTTTTTACTCGGAATGTTTCTCTTCATTGGAGCAGGTCATATGCAGGCGGCAGAAATTGTTGCTCACCGTGGGGCCTCGTACGAGGCTCCGGAAAATACAATTTCGTCGGTGAAGCTGGCCTGGGAGCAGGGAACTAACGCGGTTGAAGTTGATGTTTATCTTTCTACAGATGGAAAAATTTTTGCGATCCACGACCATACCCCCAAACGTTACGGCGGGCCCGACAAACCTGTTTCACAGATGTCTTGGGCAGAACTGCAAAAACTCGATGTCGGTGCCTGGAAAGATGAAAAATATCGCGGAGAAAAAATACCACTGCTCAGCGAACTTCTGCCATTGATTCCCCCAAACGGCCGCATGTTTATCGAAATTAAAACAGGCCCGGAAATTATTCCTGAATTGAAACGCGTACTCGAAAAGGCAAACCTTCCCTGCAAGCAGACCGCAGTAATCTGCTTTTCGGATAAAGTGATCGCAGGAATACGCAAAGAACTTCCTCATCTGGAAGCGTACTGGCTTTCCTATCTGAAAAAGAACCAGAAGCCGGGAGAGCGGAAAGCCCCCACGGTTGAACAAATTATTGAGACAGCAAAAAAGCTGGATACCACTGCGGTTGATATCGGCGGAGACATTACCGAAAGCGATGTCAAAAAACTGAGCGAAGCCGGCCTGGATTGTTATGTCTGGACAGTGAACGACCCCCAAAAAGCACACGAATTAATGAAATGGGGAGTCATTGGAATTACTACCGACAAGCCAGCCTTGATGCTTGAAAAAGGAGTTGGCACCGTAAGAAAAAACTGACACTCCAACCTGTCCACTACAAAAGGGCGACATATTTTGACGCCCTCAAAAGCAAAAATGCTTTGAATTTTGGGCTGAGAGGGTGTTTTGTCACGAGAAAGTGCTTCAAGTGAACCGATTTCGGTAGAATTTGTCTATCTGAGGGGCGTAGGGATTGATCGAATCTCTCGCCCTGTTTTAATGATGTAACAGCAAACCATATACCTTTGGCAAATTCCGCACCGACGTGTACGGAAAACTGCCAGAGGCAAAGTCTCAGTAAACCTAACGTTGGTAAGGAAGTCGTGACCATTACAGAAAGTACCCCGCAAAGTTCAGAAATGGAAACTGCAAACGAAAGTACCAGCTCCAATTACGAACGCAATCCTGAGCAACTGAGCCAGTCTCTGTTACTCGCCTGTCGATGTGCGCAAGTTGCGGATGAATTTCGTGGCGGCGATATCGTCGTTCTCGATCTGACAAAAATTACTCCTGAGTTCGACTACTTCGTGATCACAACGGGGAAAAGCCGAAGGCAGCTGCATGCAATCATCGAAGAAGCGGACCGCATGATGGCTGATCAGGGATCGAAACGCCTGGGAATCGAAGGCTACGCCAGCAACAACTGGATCCTGCAGGATTACGGCGATGTCGTGCTGCACGTATTCGATCCTGAATATCGCGAAATTTACGACCTGGAACGTCTTTGGGGCGATGCAGAAAAGATCGACTGGAAGTCCGTTCTCGATTCGCAAAGTTAATCACGTTTGATTAATAGAATCGTTGTGCAGTATGTCGTAATTTCGAATCCGAATAAGCCGGATGAAAAAAATAGCCACAGAGGACCCAGCACGGCTGGTTCATTCTGATAGCCGTAACCAAACTGATATTTTTTCTAAAATTTGCGAGCCGTTCGCAAACTTTTACCGTTAGTAATACAGAGAAAAATGCGGTGGGTTGAGAAAACCATATGCTCAATATCGACCACTGGCAAAAATAATTTCTGATGTCTGTAATTCGACCGAATAGAAAGTTTTAGCTTTTTCTCTCTGTGGCCTCCGTGCCCTCTGTGGCTATAAAAGAATCTGCCCGTTTTGTGCAGAATTATTTTTATTATAAGTACCCAACATGAATATCCTGACGGTCTTAAGAGAACGCTTTGCGGTCGCTCTTTCTGAAATTGTTGATGAACCTGCTTCCTATGCGAACATGGTGTTTGCCTCACAAAATCCGCAATTCGGCGACTTTCAGGCGAATTGTGCGATGTCGCTTGGAAAAAAACTGGAAAAACAGCCGCGTGAAATTGCCGCGTTAATCATCGAAAAACTTTCAATTGATGATTTCTGTGAAGCACCGGAAGTGGCCGGCCCCGGTTTTATCAATCTGAAGTTAAAGACAGATTATCTCGAACAGCAGCTTCAAAACAGCCTGCAGGACGAACGACTCGGCGTTGCTGAAAGCAGGATGGCACAGAAAACCATTATTGATTTTTCTTCCCCCAATGTCGCCAAGCCGATGCACGTGGGACATTTGCGAAGTACCGTTATTGGGGATGCGTTAGCCCGTATCCTTAAATTTCTGGGACACGATGTCGTTACCGATAACCATATCGGCGACTGGGGGACTCAGTTCGGGATGATCCTGT
>WFOZ01000352.1 GCA_015487825.1 Planctomycetaceae bacterium | reverse complement strand
CTTCTGTCCTTGTTCATCAAACACGTGGCCAAAATATTGTGCTGCGAGTTGTTTTTTGATTGCGTTTCGTTCTTCTTCACCAAGTGTTTCGAGATATGGATCAATCGCGATCATCTCCAAAGCAAATTGTCTTTGACGATTTGACTGCCTGCGATGGGTTGAGGATTGGTGAGCCGCGTAGCCAGCAGCGGATAATAGCACCAGAGTAAGAGGAAAGCCGCTGAGAGAAGCCTTCCAGCTTATCCCCCCAGTTTGCCAAAAGACAACGCCAAGCCAGGTTGCGGCAAGAATTAAAAAGAATACAGAAAAACCGCGCCAGAAATTGGCCGTTTTTCTTTCTCCGTCTGCCGATTTTTTATGGCCACCTGTGATGCTATCCT
This sequence comes from Planctomycetaceae bacterium, assembly GCA_015487825.1. Classification (GTDB taxonomy): domain Bacteria; phylum Planctomycetota; class Planctomycetia; order Planctomycetales; family Planctomycetaceae; genus Rubinisphaera. The sequence continues at coordinate 2,703 of WFOZ01000352.1, read as the reverse complement.
CAGCTATAAGCCCATGAAGTTTTCGGATTTTCTCGTGACGGTCGGATGCATCCTCAAGGTGTGCATCCATCTGTTTCTCATAGGATTCCTGTTTATCAGAAACGGCTTTGTTTAGCTTGTCTATAATGGCACTTGTTTTCGCCGTTGCCGTCTGCTCAATCTTTGACATCAGCTCACTGAATCGTTTTTCACGATCGCTTTGGCTGTCACTGAACTGCTGAATCCATTCATTCGATAATTGGTCAAGCGCCGCAATTTTCTCATCAATTCTCGCCTGTAATTCACCAAGGCGGGTTTCCAGATGAGTAGAGGAGGTCTTAAGACCGGCTATCTGCTGCTGAAGTTCTTTTTTCCGCTCATCGAGCGTTTCAAGGAATTCTTCCCCCCGTTCGATAAGGGAATTTATTGACACTTCATTTGCCATTTCAGGCGGCAATGAAACCGTTGCCATTGCGGAAAGAATATTAAGAATTTGGTCGATATAATTATTAGCTGCCTGTAGCTCCGGCATGCTTTGGTTTGATTTGAAATTGTTGAGATGCTGCTCCAGTGTTGTCAGTTGCTGGTTTATTTGATCAAGATGGGCTTGCGTTACAAGTTCCTGATCTGCACTGGACAAAATCTTATTGACCAAATTCACACACTTTTTGATCCGTGAAACTTCCTGTTCCACGTCTGCATCCAGTTTTTTCAGGGCTTTGTCGCGCAGAATCGTTTGAATATTTTTGATTCTGGTATGAACCTGATGTTGCTTGAAAATATCTTGCCACCTGCTCATTACGTCGCCTCCCCGATTTGTTTCTCCACATTGCGCACACGGATTTGGCCGGACATGAGCTTGGGCAGCAGCAGGTCGCGGGTCTGGGCGAGGATGCGGGATTCCTTGTCATTTGCATCTATACTTTCCCGCAGTGGGACTACCAAGCGATCAAACGCTTCACGAACTGCTTCGCTTGCCCATATCACAGGCAGGCGGTATGCATTGTCACGGTTCAGTCCAGGAACGGCAGCATCGGTATTCATTGTGTTCAGACAAAGTGTCTGAAGCAGATAGTAACAAAAGACCAAAGATTCACGGGTTTTAACATAGAATACAGTATCAATCGGAAAACATGGGGTTGGTTGCCAATATAAGCTACCTACGGTGCCCTTCCTTCCGACAATAATGGTAGGCTCTTTGACGAGTGCTTCATTGTGAGCGCCAGTAATCCCTCCCGAACCGTAAACTGGAATCACTCCGACAATTCGTTTTTTTGCAGGCAATGATTTTCCGTAGCTAAGTTCAAGAATATCCCTGACGCACTTTTCCTCCCACCCCTCCGGTATCCCGTCATCGTTCAGCTTGTCGGGGAAGAGGTTCCAGATTTCGGGGGTGAGGTAGGGTTTGCGGCCTTCCATCTTGGCGCAGGTGGGGCCGAAGTCAACGAACCAGTCCTTGAAAATTGCCCGCGCTTGTCGCTCCAGCGTCTCATTCATCCGCCGGTTCAACTCGATCTTGTCGTCGAGTGCGTAGAGGACAGAAGCAATGGCTCGCTGTTCAGTATCTGAAGGGAGCGAAAATTCAAGATTTCTAACATCATCACGCCGGAGGAAACTTCTTGCGGAACCACTTACCCATGAAAGCGGAATTTTGGACAATTCACGAAAAAGATAGTGTAAGAAAGCAGGGTCAATTTTCCCATCAATCGCACGAATAACCCACATATTCTGGTTCAGTAATGCTGGCAAAATATTTTCACGAACCAGCCCTACCTTTCCCAAAGTCGCTGCAACCATAACAAAAAGTGTATCTTTGTCCTGCAACGCAAAGCGTTCGTATTCAGAGGCTTCTGCTTCGGGAATGAATACTGCGCCATCTTTGGTTATTGAGTAGTCGTCGCGAATATTTACCGTCCGCAAAACAAACCGACCATTGTCAGAGTATTGAGTGCTCTTAAAAGCATAGCCACCACTTAAGTTGGCTACATCACGTAATTTGGCTGATGTCCACTCACCCATCAATCACCACCCCCGCCAACCGCTCTCGAATAACCCCCGTCAGCCGTTTACCCTCGGCAAACTGTTCCTCCAGTTCCGCCTGCAACGCGGCAAATTGTTCGGGAAATGGGGTGTCATCTTCTTCTTGCTTCTCTGTCCCAACATAACGCCCTGGGGTCAGCACATGACCATGCTCAGCGATTTTCTCATTGCTCGCTGATTTGCAAAAACCCGGCACGTCTTCATAATTCCGTTCCTCACGCCACGCATGATAGGTATCGGCAATCTTCGCGATATCCTCATCGGTAAACTCGCGTCGCGTGCGATCCACCATATGGCCGAGCTTGCGCGCGTCGATAAACAGGATTTCGCCGCGCCGGTCGCGCAAATTCTTGTCTCTGACAATGCCGTTAGATTTGTCTTTGGCCAGAAACCACAGGCAGACGGGGATTTGCGTTGAATAAAACAACTGCCCCGGCAAGGCAATCATGCAGTCGATCACCTCGCCCTCAATCATTGCCTTTCTGATTTCTCCTTCGCCGCTTTGCGTTGAGGACATGGATCCATTGGCCAGCACCACGCCTGCCGTGCCTGCCGGGGCAAGGTGATGCAGAATATGTTGCAGCCAGGCAAAGTTGGCATTACTGGCTGGCGGCACGCCATATTTCCAGCGTGCATCTTCCCTTAACCGCTGCCCGCCCCAGTCCGAGATATTAAATGGTGGAT
>WFOZ01000351.1 GCA_015487825.1 Planctomycetaceae bacterium | reverse complement strand
CGCATGTAATAATTTTACAGAAGCAGCATCAGGCCAGATTTCTTTCAATTCCTGAATAACATGTGCAATCAACTGCTGCTGGGTTCCAGAAACCCTTTCTTTCACATCGCGGCTGTTACTGATGACCACCTGGTAATAATACCCTGCCTTTTCAATGGGAAGTTCAACTGAAATTTCCGAACGAGGAAGTGTAAACTCTCGTTCCAGGATTGCATTTCGATTGAAAACCCATTGGCTGAGACGATCAATGAATACCGCATGCCTGAGATTTGTAATCGGCTCATTAAACCACAAATGCACGCTGGTTATCGGGGCAGATTCAATTTTTTCAATCTGCGAAAACTCAGCAGAGCCTGTTACTTCTACAGGAAGCAGTGAGTTGGCTCGATCAAACGAAACCGCCAGTAAATAATGGTCTGCCTTCAGGGTGCTTCCATCTCGCAGTTTGACGCCGGCTACTACCGGTTCGTTATTCATGTTTTGTTCAACAAGAAACTCTTTCAAACCTGTTTTTAATTTGATTTCTGCACCACGATTGATCAACCACGACTGAAGATGCTCATCGTAAAATTCGCCCAGTGGAATTTTCAGTAATTGTACTTTCCAGGCATTGCGGTCCTGCAGAAAACCGTCCAGAAAAACTTTGCGGGCATGATAAAAATCAATTCGATCCAGGTCTTCACTTAATGCAGAAACAAGAACAACATTCCAAAATCGATCAATCAGATTTTGTGACTGTCTTTGCGTTTTGAGCCAATCAGCAAAAGCTCCCGAAGCCGGTCCTGTGGCGCGTTTTAATTTAAGTAATGCCTTTGCCAAAGAGAGCTTCTCTTTCCAGTTTAAGTAAGAAAGTTTTGCAAAAGAGTAAGCCAGATGCGCAGGGGCAGGTAAAAATCCGTTTTTCAGAATATTGACCTTCCCATCTGGCCCGATAAAGTGAAGCTGCTGCTCGGTGGTAAGAAATCCATCTGTATTGGTAAGGCGACACAGATTCTGAAAACTGGTGCAGCACCCCATATTCACGTGCTGGCAGTTATCAATTAATTCGCCGGTTGTGGGATCGGCAATCGAAGAAGCCCGCCCGCCAAGTCGGGGACGCGATTCGATCAGCTTCACCTGATAGCCATACATCGTCAAGCCAACTGCAGCAGCAATTCCCGAGAGGCCACCTCCGATAATTATTACTTGCTTTGAGGGCACGAGTGGTTCATCCTGAGAGCCATAACCAAAGAAATAAAGCGTACAGCGTTCAATCATTCTGTATCGGGGCGAGGCTGGTTACTCCAGTGACCGGATTCATCAGTTCCTTTCACCCAGACACCTTTTTCATTCCATCCCAAATGGGCACGAACATCCGCAGCGGCGTATCGTAATGTTAATGCACAGCGTCTGCGATCTGAACAGTTCGGCTCTGAACCGTGCAACAGCAGATCAGAATGAATAGAAATCTGCCCCGCCTGTAACGGGTTTTCGATCAGTTTTCCATACTGTTCGGGATTATCAATGGTCTGATTGAGTACGTTGTGTTCCTCGGCTGTGCTGGGACGGTAAGTCATGTGGCCATGCAAATGCGAACCGGCAATAAACTTCATGCCGCCATTTTCCATATCGACATCATCAATCGCCAGCCAGACCGTTAACGCCTTACTCGGCGAAAGTGGCCAGTAGCTGGAATCCTGATGCCAGGCAACCGCTTTGCCATCGTGAGGCATTTTGCAAAAAAAGTGAGAGCCCCAGCCGATCACATTTTCACCAAATAAATCTGAGACCGCCCCGACGATCCGCTGGTCATTCAGGAGATCCCACACCGGACCATATTCAAGGTGGGCAGAACTGATTGAATAACTGTCTCCCCCTTTGGCGATGACCCGCTGAAGTAAATCATCGAAGTATCTTCGAATCTCTCGAATTTCATCTTCTGAAAAAATAGAAATCGGGCGGATCAATCCCTGTTTGTTGTAAGAATCCACCTGCTCAACCGAAAGCGTTGTGGGCGATGTTACTTCGCTGGGATAGAAATTGAGATCACGCTCGATCGCATCCAGTTCTTCCTGGTCAGGAATGATTTTATATTGCTGATTCGCCATCGATAACTCCTTCGTTGAAAAACGGTAAAACAGTTCAGGTAAGCCTACCGGATTTTTAACGAACAGTCTACAGGCCCGGGAAATCGCATTGCGTAATCGCTGGCGTTGCAGGTGGCGAAATGTTGCTTTTGGAGCAAGAAATACTCCACTAGGCAATAATTGCCTTCTCCCGTAAAATCTGCATCAATCGTGAGAAGGATTTATCTTCACAATGATCCTGAAGAATCCTGCAAACGGTTCCTGTCTACTGCGTTGTGGTTGAATTTTCTGATCACGATAGAAATTAAACTGCAACGTCAATTCACAGTTCCTCCCCCCAATTGTTTCTCTCCATTTGTGGAGTGTTCTTATGCAAATACTATCCCGGTCGATCTCTGTGATGCTGAAGTCAACCATTGTATGCCTTGCACTTTTTTTGATGACAGGCTGCCAGTTACTGCCTCATTCACTACAGCCCAGCCAGTGGCATAAACTTAATCGTGGACCTAAGTTAGGGCGAGACACCTATAATTTTTCCATTAAGGATCCAACAATTCCTTCCCAGGAAAAATATTATAATGGCGAGAATTCTGAAGCGATGAACCGGGCACTGAGTGACCGATACGACGGTTTCAATCTGTAAGTTTCTCCTCTTTGTTTTTCAAACATTTTTTAATCGAGCACATTGGAAAAGTCATGGCAATGTTCGAAGAGCGTCCTTATCGTCAGAAGAAGCAATCGATCTGGTCCATCTGGTGGTTTGTGGGTTTAATGGCAAGTGGTTTAACTGCCTGGCACCTGGAATTGATACCCTTCGGAACTCAACAGACAGCCGGAATTCTGTTGGAAGATGAAGATTTTTCTCAACAGGATGTTCCGCTCAATCAGCCGATTGTAAAAATGACAAATGGTTCTTCACTCAGCCCCATGTCAGAAAATAAATCTGCTCAAAGACCGGAAGCAATCGGGCTGTTGAGCCCACCTGAACCGCCAGGTGTTGAGTCGCAATCGGAACCCGCTTTTGGAGTTTCAGTTTCTTCGTACAGGGCGGCAAAAAATAACTCTCCAATACAACAGGCAAGTTACGAACAGACAATTCCCAATCAAGCTCCTCCTCAGGCAGAACTCCCGCAACCATTCTACCAGTCGAAAGAAGAATTCACACCGGTTCGCACATTAACTTACCGTCCCGAAACGGAACCAGTTAATGCCCGGCATATTCCCGCAGCCGGGGGATCACCACCGATTCAGTTTGCAAATCATCAACAGGTTCAAAGTACGGTGGCGAACAGGGTTCCCAATCCTGTTTCAAATCCGACAGCCGATTTGAAGTCTGCGGATAATTCGTTTCAACTCAACGCAGAAGCCAGGCGAGACGTGTTGCGGCACCGGGAACTCTCAGAGCAATATTGGCATCATCCGGAACAACGTACAGAAATTGCAACCGAACTGGAACAACTGGCGAAGAAGATTTACTTCTCGCCCGGGACTAATTATCTGCCCGCTTACGAAGTAAAACCGGGAGATCAACTTCGCGTTATTGCCAGACAGTACGATGTTCCGTGGGAATATCTTGCGAATCTGAATCGTACGAAGCCGGAGCAGATTCGCCCCGGACAGAAGTTGAAAATGATTAAAGGACCGTTTGATGCCGTTGTCGATCTGAAAGATTATCGCATCACGATTCACGCCCACGGCTACTACATGTGCAGCTTTCCCATCGGGACAGGTAAAGATAATTCCAGTCCGGTTGGTAAATTTCCTGTCCTGAACAAAGAGAGAAACCCGACCTATTACGGATCTGATAAAACGATCCGCCGCGACGATCCTCTCAATCCGCTTGGCGAACATTGGATCGACCTGGGCAATGGCTACGGCATTCACGGTACAATCAACCCCACCTCAATCGGTCAGTCGCTTTCTAAAGGATGCATCCGCATGAACAACATGGATGTAGCCCAGGTGTTCGATTTACTGACAACCAAATCACTCGTCACCATTCGGCAATAACGAGAATTATTAAGAAACTCAATTGCCCCCTCTCTATTGAGACTAAACAGGATAACGTTTGCGATATCCGGAAGTTCGGAGTACTTTGGTTTTTCATGCATCAATAGATGTCTGGTTACTTGCCGGAGTTGTGGTTGTCTTACTCTGTGTCTCACAAACGCTTGCAGCAGAAAGTTCGAATTGCCCTCGCATTGGTGTATTCAAAAGGACGGACCTGCTGATCGCTTTCTATAAATCAGCTGCGTGGGATCAGCATCTTAAAGACCTGATGAAGCAGCGGGATCAGGCGAGGGAAAAAGGTGATAAGAAAAAAGTGAAGCAGATCGAGCAACAGGGAGCCAAACTCCAGCAAATCGCACATCAACAACTCGCCGGACAGGCACCACTGAGTAACATCTTCAAACAAATCGAAAAAAAGTTACCGGAAGTTTGCAAGGAGTCCGGAGTTTGTGCCATTATTGAAAAACCAATTTACAGCACAAAAGACGTTGAACTTGTTGATATCCCAGCACGGCTGGTTCATTCTGATAGCCGTAACCAAACTGATATTTTTCTAAAATTTGCGAGCCGTTCGCAAACTTTTACCGTTAGTAATACAGAACGACTCGTGAAGTTACTGCCACCCGCGAAGAAGAATTGATACCGGTTGGATTACGCTGTCAAAACTCGGTCTTGGGGACTTCTTCAATCTGCCAAACCAGTTGCATAAAATCGGCGTTCGATCGCTTCGATGTTGGGGACGGTGCGTCTGGCCCACAAAAGATGCAGGACCTCTTTTTCTGATTCACTTAAATGCCAGTCGAGATCGCTGTTGTGAAGTTGACGGGTTAATTCGCTGAGACAAAGTGCAGCACAGACCGAAAGATTAAGGCTTTCGGTAAACCCGACCATCGGGACCGTGATACATTCATCCGCAAGTTTTAATGCTTCAGAGGAGATTCCTTTTTTCTCAGAGCCGAAGACTAACGCGATCGGAGTTTCCATTGATAAGTCGTAAAGGCTTTTCTGTGTTTCGTGCGGCGTGGCTGCCACAATGCGGTATCCCTGATTTTTGAGGGCGAGCAGACAGGTTGTTGTCGGGCAGGGTGGCTGGTTCCATTTTTGAACGCTCAGCCATTTGTGCGCCCCGAGTGAAATTTCCTTGTTCACTTTCGATTCGCAATCCTGTTCAATCAGGTGCACATCCTGCACCCCGAAACAATCGCAGCTTCTCATTACCGCAGATGTATTATGCGGCTTGGTCATGTTCTCCAGCACGACACACAAAAACCGCGTGCGATATTCCAAAATAGACTCGAACCGTTCCCGCCGGGCGGGTGTCATCATATTCTGTAAATATCGCAATAATTCAAGTGAAGTCTCATCCATTTTTTGAACCGGCTTGCAATATCTATATTACTAACGGTAAAAGTTTGCGAACGGCTCGCAAATTTCAGAAAAATATCAGTTTGGTTACGGCTATCAGAATGAACCAGCCGTGCTGGGTCTGTTTTAAGGGATATACAACAAAAATGCTGCAAGAAATACGAAACGGGAACAAGTTCGATTTGCAGACTTGAAACTGGACGAACTCTACAGTAATGTTAGGCTCTGACGCAAATCAGAGGAAATCCTCGCCATTTGTGTCTCATTATGGTGCCCATAGCTCAGTTGGTTAGAGCGCCGGATTGTGATTCCGGAGGTCGCGGGTTCGAATCCCGTTGGGCACCCTTTTTCATGCGCCTATTTGCATAAAATTCTCCATCCAGGATATTTTTCATCTCTATCGACAGGGGTTATGTGAAAATCATTACACCACTACGCGCCTTTCTGATCCCTACATTATTGGTCGGGTTTTTAGCCAGCTGTGCTTCCGAAAAAAGAGTACAGGCGGAAGAACTGACCGTTGCCTTCTGGAACGTCGAAAACCTGTTCGATGAATACCGCAACGCCCTGACCAAAGACGAAGAACTGTTGCGGAGCGATCAGGTTGCTTTGAAGTTGAAAAACGATGCCCGCGTGATTAATCATCTGGATGCGGATATCATCGCGCTGGCGGAAGTCGAGAATCTGGATCTGGTTCGCCGATTAGCCGATGGCTACCTGTCTCAGCGAGGCTACAAACATCTGGCACTGATCGAAGGAAAAGATACACGGGGAATTGATGTCGCGATCTTAAGCAGACATCCGTTTCTGGCAACCGTGGTCGATATTCCCCGCTTCTCACGTGACATTCTGGCTGCCCGGTTTTCGATAAAAGGGCAACCGTTTTATGTCGTGGTCAATCATTGGAAAAGTCGCCTGCAAGGTGGAGAAGAAGTACGGGTCCGCTCTGCCAAAGTTGCCGCCGACTATGTCAGGAAAACTCTCAGACAATACGAAGGAAAATCTGTCCCGGTCATCCTGCTGGGTGATTTCAATGATACGCCCGCTGATGATTCGATGAAATATCTTCAGAAGCAAGGTATGACCAACACGATGCTGACGATTCCTAAAGAGAAACGCTGGACACTCGGGTATTATAATCGGAACTCCAGGAAAATGGAGCTAATGTGCTTCGATCAGATTCTCATCAATTCTGAAGCGAAATCAGGATCGAAAATCCGCTGGAAGAAAACGGCAGTCGTTCGCCCGAGTTACATGATCAGCCGCCGAAAAATCAACGGCGTCAACCACGCCCTCCCGCTGGACGACTACAAAGACCGCATCGGCTATTCCGATCACTTCCCGGTGATCGCCACTTTTGAAGTGCAGTAAGGATATGAATTCTGTAGGATGTGGAAATGCTACTTTAGAGGTAGATACAAGAAAACTATTGAGAATGAAGACCTGAGCAGTCCCTGGAAATTCCTTTTTTCGATCGAATTGAGGAATTAAAGGCAATGGTGAATAAAGATCGACGGACAACCTGCCATAGACGCACGCATTATCCTGGAGGAGGTCTGGATGTCAAAATATCTTTCCAATAGTCGATATGAAATAGTAGCGTTAAAATGCTTTGTTGTTCAGTCTGTAAAGATTGCTGTATCCACCTTCCTGTTTGTCCCTTGGCTCTTACTAAATTTTAGCCGAGTATGTCAAAATTGTGCCTGGCGAATATTATTGCTCATCGTTAGCCCGGATTAAAAATGCAATTCGGCCCATCCGTGAAATCAAAAGGCAGAAATGGAAGTGAAGTGGCTGATGTAACTCCAATTCGATACAGCCTGTCTCGCGGGCAAAGGTTGATACCACATCTTCATATTTGGGGCTTCTATTTTACACCCTTTATTG
>WFOZ01000350.1 GCA_015487825.1 Planctomycetaceae bacterium | reverse complement strand
GCTTTTTTCCTTGATCGTTAGACATCGTTCCCTCCAATCCTTTGGAAAGCTTTCTCAGTTGTGTAAAGCCACCGTTTTCGCAGAATCGTTTACGAAATCAAATACCAATTCCCCCTACAAACACAGACTTTTTATAACCAGCGGGAATCGCTGATTAACCGTTGAGGTGGAAAATTGCAGAACTCTTCTTTCCGGTACAAAAACGACAAACAAGCAGTCCTGGCAAGTTACTAGACAGATGAATCTAGGGAAAAATCGAGCTAAACCACTTCCAAGCGATCTCTTTTTTATGAATCAGGCTTCCGAAAGCAACATGACTTGCGGGCAAACATTTTTTTTGCAATAGTGTGCACGTAGCTGGTCGCGAGACTGACCTATCAGAAAAAACTCGCGATAATAAAGAATATTCCCAGCACTGTTCAATTTGTTTTGACAATCGTAGACGAGCTCAAGTTTTGTCGAAATTTGTGAATTACACTAGGAGTTAACTGTTATTGATAACAAGCACCCGTAGCTCAATTGGATAGAGCATCGGTCTACGGAACCGAAGGTTGCAGGTTCGAATCCTGCCGGGTGTAATGACTTACGTCAATTGGCCTCTCAGGTGTACCCAGGTACGTTTGAGAGGTTTTTCTGCTTTATCTTGTGCTATCATAGAGTCTTAAGCATTCTTTTCCAGAATATTGCGTAATGTTGTGGCGTCATTTTGCACGTTGCCTGGTGCGTAATGTTTTTGGGTTGTCTCCCAAGACGAATGCCGCATGATCCGGCTGATGACCAGTGCCGGGACATCTGCGTTTCTGAGCCGTTGACTGAATGAACGCCTCAAATCATGAGCTGATGCATACTTTTCGGGACGTCCACTTTTTTCATCTGCTTCACTGACCACAATGCCCGCTGCTTTTCCAATCCTGCTGATCACTCTCCCAACCCATTCAGCTTCGGGTCTGCTGTGTCGAACTTTTCTTCGAATTTTCAGTTGAAGTGATTGGGGGTTGAAAATCCATCCAGTTCTTTGTTCTGGTGGTGTTTCTAATAGTAAAGATTCAAAACTTGGGATCATGGGGATACTTTCGTGAGTATCGTTTTTCTGCATGGAAGCCGGGATGTTGAGAACCGGATGTTCTCCCTCATTCCAGATTGGTCGAATGGAACCCGGTTGCTCCCAGGAAACATTCATCAACTCTTCGATACGCAGGGCAGATTCCCAAAGTCCGCGTAGAACATAAATCCAGGAATCAGTCGCCTCATCCCCAACCACTTCAGGAACCGCTTTAATCATCTTTTTGAATTCAGAATCAGTAATCGGCCTCCCCTTCATGGCAGTCCCTTTGGGAACTTTGAGTCGAGGTAGTTTAGGTTCCTTCTCCAGCCAATCCTGTCGATAGGCCCAATTCAAAGCAGCCAGCACAGCTTTCATATAACCACGCACGGTATGAGGTGAACGTGTTCGTTTATTTTGAGATTGAGCACCAGCGAGAAGTTGAATCTGGAGTTTTTGAAGAACCGGTGTTTCAGCCATTTTGCCAATTGTTCTTGGTTTGATAATTCGTTCCGCTATATCCAACCTACTTTCTGCATCTTGGGCAGATTTATCTCGAAGCGTAATCAGGTGCAGAACGCGATATTCTTCCCGAAAATCTGACCAGTCCATTTCCGGACCATGTACTTTCTCTTTCTCGGGTCGGATTTCTATTCCCAAGAGAAGTTTCGCTTCAATTTCTGCTTTGAATTTCTCTGCCTCTTCTCGATCTCGATTGCCAGTTGAAATACGGATTTCACGTTTCTCTACCGAGCAATAGTAGCGAATTTGAAACGGTCTCCCAGTCGGCTGTGCAATGCGAACTTTGGGAAGCTTGCATTGTACTTTTGAATCAGTTTTCTTTTTCTTTGCCATGTCGTCCACACCCTTATTAAAATTGTGAGTAAGTAAGCCATTGATTAAATGATGAAATTACTCACTGTCAGATGTGGGGACACAGCCAGAGATTCGATTGGAAGATAAAACGTACTCGATCCAATCTTTTCCGTGAACGTAACCTTGCTTATGAAGATAGGTGACCCGTAACCCCGCTCGGCGAGCAGATCGCAAAGTTGCATCGGAGACTCCCAATCGTTTTTTGAATGCTCGAAGGGTGTAAAGTTCGTCAGGGTTAATGACACCATGTACGGAGTCGTTTGCTGTAGTCATGAGTATGTGCCTTTCGGACAGGTTATTAATGATCCTCTACTGTCCATGCCACTTATTCATAGTTACCCGAAATATACAGATTCATGTGCCATATCACCATGGTGTAAAAAGAGTTACGAACTTTTATTCATCTTCCTCTTATTCATACTGCTCTGTTCGAACGAATAGAGCAGTAGATAATTTTGCTTTGAACTCAGTACCCGTAATCTGATAAATGATCCAAATCACCATCGAATGTTTTAAAATAATTATTGTCCCCCAGAGATTTTCTATTGAGT
>WFOZ01000349.1 GCA_015487825.1 Planctomycetaceae bacterium | reverse complement strand
TGCTTCGCCGTCTGGTTTTTTGCAGGACGACCTTTCGGTGAAGGGGGCACACGTTCGTTATGTTTTTGACGCCCCGTGGCAATGAACAGATGATTAATTCGATCGTTTGAGTCCAACTCTGTCATGTTCTCTTCGCTGAAATAGCCCGCATCCATTGTCAACGCTTTCACAGGTTCGCTCACCTCAATCTCATTCAGATTCGCCAACGTCTACTCAACCATTGGCACAGCCTGAGGCGAATCGTTCGCCTGGTCGGTGACGTCGGCACAAACGATGATCTGGGCTTCGTTGGCCACCGCCTGAGCGTTCCCACTTTGATCAAAACCCTTGTTCGAAGTTTTCATAATCTTCGATTCCGGGTCAGTAAAATTCCGCTGAGCTTTCGGATCGGGAACCGCTTCCTCCACATTCGTGCGATGCTGGCGGCCTTCCGCCTCCATCTTGGCAACATGAGCTTCCGCTTTCTCGCGAGCCTGTTTTTCCAGTGCTGCTTTTGCCTGTTCGATCTTTTTCAGACGGCTTTGACGGCGAGACAGTTCGTCCGGCAGTTCATCACCGCGATGATCACCAAGCTGATTATCTTCGGCTTCATCAACCGCTTCGGCTTGAGTCAGCAATTCATCGATCTGTTGCTGCAAGCGTTCCACTTCCGTGGTCATGCGATCATAACTCATCGCCTTGTGACGAGACGCATTGGCTTTCACTTTCGTACCATCCAGAGACAATCGCCCCACGTTCAGCAGACCCGCTTCGCGACACAGTACCAGCACTTCCAGAAACAGCGGCTGCATCTGTTGCAGGTGCCGCTTGCGGAATTCAGCCACCCGACGAAAGTTGGGAATGTCTTCCCCCACAATGACGCGAAAAGCGACATCTGTTTCGCAACGCTGCATGATCTTACGAGAAGAAAACAGACCGACGCTGTAGGAATACAAGAGCAGGGTCAGCATCATTTTCGGATGAAAGGGAGGCTGTCCCCCCTTGCCTGTGTCGTACTCATTAATCAGCGGGGAGGTGTCGATTTTCTGAACCACATCCAACAGAAAATAAACCAGATGATTTTCCGGAAGCCAGTCCTGAGGGGACGGCGGAAACAGCCAACTATCATTCGGTCGCCACTCTCGAAATTTACGACTCATCCCTGAAACTCCAACAATTCTCACCAGCAAATAAAAAATGCAACAGCAACTCGCACTCTAATACAACATGACGTCAATAAATACCAGGGTGAAACCAGTAACCGGACAGACTCCTAGCCCACGGTTCCTCTCTTAGTTGCATGAACCGGACGCTAGCGCGTTCCGGCTGATTTGCTCGTGCATAACCCGGGCTTATGTTATTTGATGAAGAGATAGAAGAACACGTATGCGGGTTATTTCGAAATCTCGACTCAGGAATTTCTGGGAGAGCCCCGGCAACGCAGAATCGGCAGGTCCGTTACGAGCGTGGTACACTCATGTGAGCGATAAAAGCATGACCTGGAGGAATTGGGGAGATGTGAAGGCAATCTTTTCGCATGCAGACCTTGTTGGTAACTGTTCCGTTTTTAATATTGGTGGTAATAAATATCGCCTGATTACTCGCATTCTCTATCCGAGCCAAAAAGTTTTCATTCTTAAAGTGATGACTCACAAGCAGTACGACAAAGAGGACTGGAAGAATGAATATGGTTGTTTCATTGTCAGTCCTCACGAAAAGAGTAAGAAATAATCAATAACTCAATGTAGTGAGAAGCGAAAAGAGAACTATTGTTTTAATTAGTAAGAAATCACTCTTCCTGAGGCTTGCCAATCGTGGTCAAAAACATGACAACAAAAACAACAAAACGATTCAAAGGTAAGGTGCGTGATACCTACCTTGATTTAATCAACAAATTTCCGCTTATTTCGATTCGTTCTGAAGAGGATCTTAAAGCGGCGCAGGAAGTGGTGGACCGGCTGCTTACCCGGGGGAAACTGTCATCCGGGGAGGAATTGTACCTGGATGCGTTAAGCGACCTTGTTGTCACTTATGAAGATGAACATTATCCAATTGAAGCTGCCAGTGATGCAGAACTGCTGCGTCATCTTATGGAAGCTGAGAGGATCAGTCAGGTCGAACTGCATCGCAAAACAAAGATTGCCAAATCGACAATTTCCGAAATACTTGCAGGCAAAAAAAACTTCAGTCGACAGATTATTCGTACTCTGGCTGACTTTTTCGATGTCGATGTCAGCCTGTTGACTCATCATCTCTGAGCCAGTTCAAACTCGTTCATTTCCTACTTGCTTCCAAGTTGATGCACATAGCCTTCACCACCCCGGCGTTCTTTTTGTCCCTGTGAATCAATCAGAAAACAGCCTTTTTCTTTGGTGATATAGCCGATGTGGTGGGCTTCGATGAAGTCTTCCTTTTGTTGTATCATTTTTTCATATGCTGGTTTTGACATCGTCCAGAGCAGTTCGAAATCTTCGCCATCTGTGAGGGCGTGTTCCAGTGGGGATTGGGTATCGTTGATGTGGTGTGACTGCTTTGAGATCGGAATTTGTTCGGATAATATTTCTGCACCGACATTGCTTTGCTGAAGAATGTGTCCCAGATCAGCCAGGAGTCCATCGCTGATATCGATCATCGCGTTAATAGTACAATGCTCTCTGAGCCATTGTCCCTGTTGAATTCTCGGCGTGAAACTCAAATGTTTTTCTGAAAGAGAACCACCGAG